>MUZZ01000014.1 GCA_003266075.1 Methanosphaera sp. rholeuAM74 | reverse complement strand
TACCTGAGAAGTTCATTCCAGACATGTTCATTCCAGAGAAGTTCATTCCAGCCATATTGCCCATGGAAGAACCATTTGACTGGGAGTTTGCGTTTCCATTTGTATTAAAAATGTTTCCTGAACTAGGTGAATTAGAATCGGCTGTGCTGGTTTCAGTTGGCACTGAATTTTGTGAACTGTCATTTGCAGCACTGACACTAGCCACTGTTATGAAACATATTAATAACAAAATACTTATTAACAATTTTTTTGACATTATATACCTCCATAATTAAATTTTTAAATAACATCCTATATATAGATATGCATCTGATGAAATCCCCTTTTTAAAGTTATATTAAAGAAAAACTTATAGAATGCTTCAATGTATAATTTTTTTGTGGTGATTAATCAATGTCTTTTAAAATTAAAATGTATTAGTTTGATTAAAAGATATGATAATGTATAATGAAGCATATTGTAGAAAATGATATTGGTTTAATGACTTGTGAAGCAGGATAGAAATAGGTTACAATTATAAAGTTTTGAAGGAAAAAAAAATTAGTGGTTGTATCATCAGTTTTAACATATAGCTTGATGAAAGCATACAACCTTAATTAAAGACCAATAATTAAATGTTTTTTCTTTTTATACAGCCTAATATCTGGTAAAATTTAGTATCAAAATCTTCGGTAGCCTTCATGGATATTTTACCGTTTTGTCTTATTATTATATCATTATAATGAAGATTTTCATCTTTTTTAATAGTGCCTGTCAAATAATCCTTTTTGATTATGTTTTCATGGGTTTTATCCAAATCCACCGTGTATGGTAATTGATAGTAATAATCTCCATTTTCATCTATTGATGAGAGCAGTTCAGTTTTTTCATAACCGGTAATGTCCACAAATACTTTGTTAAATCCCATATTCTGTAGTTTATCGCGTAATCTTGTAATTAATGTTTTATCAAGGATTTCTAATGGTTCATCAACGCTTATTGTTGCATTGTTATCATCTGTTCGTACTCTTATATTTTCCTGTTTTACAATGGATTTGACATATTTTTCGGCTTCATATATCGTGTCTAGTTTATCCTTGCTGACATTTTGATTTGTTTTTATGCGTGTAGCAAGGCAGGTTGTATTGGGTGAATATTCGAGATTGTAATATTTTATCATTTCAAATACATCCTTTTTTGTAATGTTGCATTCAACAAGTGGACTTGTCATATTAAAATTATCCAGGACTAATACTCCCGGCCTATTTTCCAGTAGATCTGTTACATTTGTTCCTTCTAGGAAGTAGTCGTATTGTGGGAATTCCTGTGAATTTTGTATGTTTGTATACATCAGTTTTCGGCATTCATAACATCTTTCTTTGCCGTTGTTGATAAATGTTGGATTGGATAAAAAGTCTAATTCTATTACTTTATGTTTTAGGTTAAATCTTTCTGCCTGTGTTTTCGTGTATTCGATAAAGTCTTTCGGCATCATGTTGTTGTTGATTGTTACCAGCAATGAATCTGGACTTACTTCGGATAGTATGTGTGCTATTAATATACTGTCTGAACCTGCGCTAAAGGCCAATATTGATTTTTTGTTTCTTAAATAATCTTTTAATCTTCTAATTTTATCTTCAATTTGCATTTTTATCATTTTTCTTTAATGTTTCTAATAATATATTCCCAGTAGTCCGTAGTTTATTATTTTTTGAATCTCATATAAAAATGTTATGATGTTTTGTCTAATGTTTTATTAGGTTTTATGTATTTTTTATGATGGTTTCTTTTAGGTTGTTTGGTTTTTTATCGTTTGTATGTTTAATTTATTAATGCTGTCAAGTTTTGGTAGTTTTTTGTGTGGGATTTTTATTTTGTTTTTTCTGTTTTTTTTTAAAACTGATTTTTGTTGTATGTTTGTTTAAATCATTTTATTGTTACTGTTTTTGTCTATATTATCATAAACTCACTAAGTAGTATGATGATTATAATTGCTGGTTGATTTGAACATCTAATCCTACGTTAAATGCATCGGCTACCTTATCCCCAATACTAAAGTAATCATATAATACATCATCATAAACTATGGGATTTAATAGTTTCATAGATATTTTACCATTATCATCCAGAATATCCTCATCTGCCAATATATTTACTATTTCTCCCGTTATCTGGGCATGACTGCCTACTTTCATCATGTTTATAACTTTGCATTCAACAGATAATTTAAGATCATTGATTACTGGTGCATTGACCTTTTGTGCTTTTGTTGTTGTGAGGGATAACTTTTTAAGCTTGTCTTCATCATGTCCGGAAAAAATACCAATGTAGTCTGTCTGTGATACTTGATCTATGCTTGGAAAGCCAACGACAAATTCTTGTTGCAATGTTATATCTTCAAGTGTCTTGCGTTTGGCACTATGGTTAATTGCAATCATTATGCATGGTGGCTGGTGACTGCACATAGTAGCAAAAGCCAATGTACAGGCATCCGCTTTTTGATTTTCATCATAGGCTGATACAATTACAGCTGGTGATGGATACATTATTGCTCTTGGTTTTATGTTAATCTTCGTGGTCATAATAATCATTTATTAATTCATTTCATATGATATATAGTATTTTATGTGTTGTTATTAGTATATTTTATGGATATATGTTCCATTGATTAAACTCAATGCTATTAGAGTGATTATTATACCATTTACCATTCCATGTTTATTATTTTATTGATTGACAATTTGGGAACTTTTACATGTTGTCATTTTTTTGTGTGTGTTTTGAGTTTTTCACATATTTCCAACATCCAGTAATGATATGTGATTAACTATATAAATGCGTTATTTTGGTGAAAAAATAATATGACTGGGGTGTTTAGTTAATAGGCATGTTAAAAAAAAAGATTGTGTATACGAAAGGAATGTATATTTGTTTTTGTTCCTTTCATATTTTTCCCTATAAGCTATTTAATTAATTTTGGTGATTAAACAAGATTTAACATGTTGTATTTTTAGGATAATCTATATGGAGTTTTTATATGTTCTTCTGAATAATAGTTTATCATATGTTACTGGTAAAATTGTGTTAACCAGTCAACACTCAGGTATCGTTCTCCCGTGTCTGCTAAGATTACTACAATAGTTTTTCCCTTATTTTCTGGTCTTTTAGCTACTTGTAGTGCTGCGTATACTGCTGATCCTGAGGAGATACCTACCAGTATTCCTTCCTTCTGTGCTAATTCTATCGTAGTTTTTCCTGCATCTTCATCTTCTACTTTGATGATTTCATCTATTATATCTAAGTCGGTTGTATCTGGTACAAATCCTGGGCTTATCCCCTGTATTTTGTGTGGTCCTTTTTGTCCTCCGGATAGTACTGGGCTTGATGCTGCTTCTACTGCTATTGCTTGGAAGTCTTCTTTTAATGGTTTTATAGCCCTTGCTACTCCTGTTACTGTTCCACCTGTTCCTGCTGCTGATACTAGTATATCGACTTTTCCGTCTGTGTCTTTGTATATTTCTGGTCCTGTTAGTTTTTCATGGATTTCTGGGTTTGCTGGGTTTTCAAATTGTTGTAGTATGTATGAGTTTTCTATTTCTTCGTGTATCTTGTTTGCCTCTTCTATTGCACCTGGTATTCCCTTTGATGCTGGTGTTTCTATGAGTTCTGCTCCGAATATTTTGATTAGTTTTTTCCTTTCTTCTGAGAAGTTTTCTGGTAATAGTATCTTTAGTTTGTATCCTTTTGCTGCTGCGGCAAATGCTAATCCTATACCAGTGTTTCCACTTGTAGGCTCTATTAGTACTGTGTCTTTGTTTATTTTTCCTGATTTTTCTGCATCCTCAATTAAGTTTACAGCTATTCGGTCTTTGATGCTTCCAACTGGATTGAATGCTTCTACTTTGACCAGTATTTCAGCATCTATCCCATCAGTGAGTCTATTTAAGCGTACTAGTGGTGTGTTTCCTATTGTTTCTGTTATATCATTCGCTATTGGCTTTTTGATTATTTCTATATTTTCTATTGACATTATTTCCATCTCCATTTTATGTTTGTATGTACTCTCCCATATAATATTATTTATGTCTTATCAATTTAATATAAAGTGTGTGATATATTGGTTTAATTGAAGTTTTAAACAATTATATGTGTTAAGCATATATTCTGTCATTAATCATCATAGATTATATCCCCGTATTGGGGAAATTCCTCTATAAAATCATATATTTCCTTGTCTAGGAATTTTTCATATTTCTCCTTTGGATCTATTTTGGGATCCATATATTTAAACTGGTTTTCAGTCCTTTTTGCATAGGATTCTTCCAACCTCTTTTTCACATCAGCATCGAAGTTATTGAATTTCGTGGGTCTATCATGTTCATCTCCCCTATACGCCAGTCCTATAGTATTGAACCTGTAAGGCATTATTGTTCCAGCATTCAGAGCCACTTCATACATTTCAAAGTAATGTTCTGTGATAAACTCGTAATTCAACTTTACAGTCGACTCCTTGATGTTTTCATCTACTTTCTTCAGGTTTTCTATGTATTGCCAATCCCAGTCATCCATTTTAATTACTTCCATGAACTTATTCTGCATCTGTTGTTTTACCGTTCTTCTCCCAGTAATTTTCTATTGCTGCTTGAAGTGCGTCTGCGGCTAGGTTTGAGCAGTGCAGTTTTATTGGTGGAAGTCCATCCAGTTCGTCTGCAACATCGTTTCTTGTTATCTTGTATGCTTCATCAACTTTCATTCCTGTTGCCATCTCTGTTATCATACTGCTTGTTGCTATTGCCGCACCACACCCGAATGTTGAGAACTTTACATCACGTAGTACTTCATCTTTGTCGACATCAATATATATTGTCATGATATCTCCACATACTGGATTTCCTACTGTTCCCTCTCCACTCGGGTTTTCGATTACCCCTGTATTTCGTGGATTCATGTAGTGGTCTTTTACTTTTTGGCTATATTCTTCCATTGTTTTCACCTCTTACTAATATCTATCTAGGTCGTCTTCATCTACTTCTTTTTCAAATTGGTCTCCTATGTATTTGTCCTCGTTGTTATCCCATAATGGTGATAGCTTTCTTAGGTATCCTACTACTTCTTTTAATGATTCTACTATGTAATCAACGTCTTCGATACTGTTTTCTGGTCCTATGGATAGTCTAAGTGACCCATGGGATAGTGCTGGTTTGATTCCTATTGCTTCTAGTACGTGAGAACCTTTCAAGTCATGTGTTGAACATGCTGAACCTGTTGCCCCATTTATTCCCTTGTTATCCAGTCTCAGTATTAGTGATTCTCCTTCTATTCCTGAAAATCTGAAGTGGACGTTGTTTGGTAATCTTTTTTCTAGACTTCCGTTTACGTAGGAGTCCTTGATTTGGGTTGTTACTTTTTCTATTAGCGCATCCCTTATTTCTTGGTTGTGTTTCATTCGTTCTTTTAGTTCATCTTTTGCTATCTGGGCAGCTTTTCCTAGCCCCACTATTCCAGGTACGTTTTCTGTTCCTGATCTTAGTCCTTTTTCTTGTCCTCCCCCATGTATTAGTACTTCAAATCTTATTCCTTTTTTTATGTATATTGCTCCCACTCCTTTTGGTCCGTTTATTTTGTGTGCGGATAGTGAAAGTACGTCAATGTTTTGTTCTTTTACGTCTACTGGTATTTTACCTGCACTTTGAACTGCATCGGAGTGGAATATGATGTTATGTTTTCTTGCTATTTCTCCTATTTCTTTTGTTGGTTCTATTGTTCCTATTTCGTTGTTTGAGTGCATTATGGTTATGAGTATTGTGCTGTCCTTTATGTTTTCTTCTAATTCTTTGAGGCTTATTAGTCCATCTTCATCTACTGGAAGGTATGTTACTTCAAATCCTATTTTTTCAAGGAATTTGCAGCTTTCCAGTACTGCTGGATGTTCTATTGAGGAGGTTATGATGTGGTTTCTAGGATTTTCTGGTGTTGCCCTTTGTTTTTCTTTGAGTGCTACTCCTTTTATTACCATGTTGTCTGATTCTGATCCTCCACTTGTGAATGTTATTTCATCTTCTTCTGCGTTTATTAGTTCTGCTACTTGTCTTCTTGCATTGTCTACTGCTTTTTTTGCTTCTACTCCTAGTTTGTATAGTGTTGATGCGTTTCCATATTCTTGGTTGAAGTATGGTATCATTTCATCTAATACTCTTTGGTCAACTGGACTTGTTGCTGAGTTGTCCATGTATATTAATTCTTTTGTCATTTTTATTTCCTTCTAATTTATTTACTTAACATCGTTTTATAACAATTGTTATATTAGAGCTTATAGTATATAAAGGTTACTAAAAAAATATGGATAAAAACTAAAAAAACAAAGATAAAATAATGCGAATAAAAGGATTAACAGAATTAATACAACTTCTTCCTCCTAGAATAAGCCTTATCCTTCAACTTTTCAACTTTCTTATACTCATCACTAGCAAAACGGTTCTTCTGCCTCTTAGTCAAACCTTCAGGAATAATAGTTAACAAATCAATTCTATTACCACCACAAGCAAAGATAACCCTAACCTCACCATAATCCTTAGACGATGGAGCAGGAAAAACCACCTCATACTTATTCACACCATCAAAATCATAACGCAAAGGCTCAACATACAAGACAGAATCAACGATAAAACTCCGACTGATGTTATACTTAGCCAATCTCTCAACAAAATGCCTATTATCAAAGTTAAACTCTATAGCACCAGTATCACCCATTATAAACCTATCAAATACATCCACAAAAAACACCACCCCAAAATATTTCAAATTTAAACATATAATCCATCACATTCTTGATTAACCTCACCATCAACGCCAAACTCATTACCAAAACAATACAAGAAACTAGCCACCACTAAAACTGTCTTAAAGAAAGTAATTGCTTGAGTTTATCATCATCCATTTCAGTAATGAACGTTCCACCAGCAGATAATATATCATCAGCCAGTTGCCGTTTATCCTCAATCATATCATTAATTCTTTCCTCAAAGGTTGCAGTAGTGATAAATCTGTAGACCATCACATTCTTGTCCTGTCCAATACGGTATGCACGGTCTGTTGCCTGATTTTCCACGGCAGGATTCCACCACAAGTCATAGTGTATAACATTAGATGCTGCCGTCAGATTCAATCCGGTACCACCAGCCTTAAGGGATAATATGAATATCCTACAGGCACTGTCCTCCTGAAACTTCGTAATCTGTACATCCCTCTGTCTACGTGAAAGTGACCCATGCAGGAATAATACCTCCTCATCAAAACGCTCCTCCAATAGTTTTACCAGTATATCACCCATCTGCACATACTGAGTGAATATTATTACCTTTTCATCGTTTTCAAGTATGTTCTCCAGGGTATCCACCAGCAATTGTGTCTTACCAGAATCGTCTATGGATATCTTATCAGTTTTAGTGTACTGTGCTGGATGGTTACAAATCTGTTTTAATGCCGTGATTAACTCCAACACCAAGCCCTTTCTTTTGATTCCATCCTCTAGTTCTATTCTATCCATGAAATAATTTAATGTTTCCTGATATAATGCTGCCTGTTGTGTAGTGAGATTTGCATAAATTTCATTTGTAAACTTATCAGGCAAGTCCCTGATTATGTTTTTATCCGATTTAAGTCTTCTCAGCAGGAATGGTTGTGTCAACTTTTTAAGATTATCTAAAGCAGTTTTATCATCATAGTTTTCTACTGGTTTAATGAAGTTATCCTTGAAATCCTTAAAAGCACCGAGATATCCATGGTTAACAAAGTCGAATATGCTCCAATACTCGGATAACCTGTTTTCTATTGGCGTACCCGTGAGTGCTATCTTATATCTAGCGTTGAGATTTTTAACTGCCCTTGTCTGCTTTGTCTGAGGGTTCTTAATATTCTGTGCCTCATCAACTACGACTAATAGCCAGTTAATATCTTTAAGAACATTAATATCCTGCCTTACTAGGCCATATGATGTTATGAATACGTCATAGTTATCAGTTGCTATTGACCTATCAGTCCCATGGTAGATGAATGTTTTCAAATCAGGTGTGAACTTAGATACCTCCCTTTGCCAGTTATAGAGTAAACTGGTAGGTGCTACCACCAATACTTTAGCATCATCCAACATGTTTTCATACTTTAACTGCTGTATTAGTGTGAGTACTTGAACAGTCTTTCCAAGCCCCATGTCATCAGCCAGTATTGACCCAAATCCTGTTTGAATATTCTGTAAAAGCCATGTGTAACCCGTTTTCTGGTAACCCCTTAGAACATCTTCAAGGTTTTCTGGCAACTTAACAGTGTTCTTCTGAGTATGTGTCAACTGATTTCTTAGTGAATCTTCAACGTTTACCTTTGAATCATATACTTGGCCAGTTATTATACCCTTCATTAGATCATAGCTATCAATCCTTTCTGGAAGTTTATGTATCTTCTCAAGTAACTCTTGTATATCCGCATCATCCAGTATCACATACTTATCAGCTATACGTACCAGGTTTCTAGTGTTACAGCTTATCTTTTCAAATTCACTTATGCTACAGTAGTTATCTCCTATTGCTACCTTCCAGTCAAAGTCTATCAGATTATCCAGAGAAATATATGACTTAGCATTAGGACTCCTCTTCATGTTTAGTACAAGTTTTGGATGGAAGCGTTTTTCTAGGCTCTTCGGTAGAATTATTTTTACTCCCATTGTTTCAAGCAGTAGCATCGTCTTGTTGAAGAAATTACTGAACTGTCTGAGTGTTAACTCCACATCCCCATTGTCTTCTATGATGGTGTCAATCTCTGGAAATACTTCTTTAATCGTTTTTATGTCCTGTTGTAGTTGCTGTTCTAATTTTTTGTCATTTGTAGTTTTAATGACTTTGCGTATATCTGTTATCTGATTATCATCGACTTTTACTTTCACGTTTATTTTAAAGTAGTTTTTTATTTCTTCTACTTCAAAGTATATGTTATATGTTGATTTTTTCGTTGTCATTGGTTTTATCCAATTATTTATATCTTCAGCATCGTTTTCTTTTAACTCGGTCATTTTAACTGTGTTTGTTGTGAGTAATTCGTAGATGTTCTTTGTTTTATCTGTTACTTCATATTTTAGTTCGTGTTCTGCTAGGTAGTTATCGAGTAAGCCCTTGAAGATTATGCTTACTGCTGTTATTATCTGATTTTTGGGTGTTAACCTGTTTCTGTTGAATGTGATGAGGTATTCTGGGCATGAGAGTGATAACTGGTTTATTATCTGTGAGACTATCCTGTTTGTATAGGATGGTATCCATCTGAGCTTGTACCTGTCATTTGACCGGAATATTTCTGGTGTTAGAGCGTGTTTTCTCACTAGTTCCAATGTCAATTCGTAGAGTTTCATGAAGAATGTTAAATCCCTGTTCATAGTACCGATATCTGTCTTAGATAGTTCTGTTAGGAATGCGAATAGGTATTTTTCGCCCTTATATTTTCGTATGGGGCTGTTACATCCAACATCTATCCCTGTTAAGCTGTAGTTTCCATTGATGTTAATGTGGAGGTATTTCCATGAGAACAAATCACCCCATTTCTTGTGGAAGTAGTAGTTCTGTGTATGCTTTTTAGCCTTATTTCTGGGTGTGTTGTCTAGTGTTGGCAGTTGGAGAAAATCATTGTATCCCCTATTATTGTATAGGTCATGTTCCTCGATTTGTTCTAGGTAATCACTTGTTGAGGTGTATATTTCATTTAATAGTGTTTGAAAGTTGGTGTTATTGAGTTGGGGATTGTTTTTTAGTAGTGTCATGTTTAAGTCCAGTAAATCTGGTATACTGTTTAGTTGTGGCTTTTCTTGGTCGTCAAATCCTGTTATCGTGTTCGTGTTTATGAGGTCGTTTATGTTTTTGATGGCTGATTGTTTCTTTTTGCAGTTGTTTTTCCTTTTTTTAGTCCTGTAGGGTAGGCTGGTAATGTTGCTTCCCTTAAGTTGGAATAGTATTAATGGGTTTTCTTCAAGTATGTCTGAAAACTCGTATAATGCTGTGATTACGTGGTTGCATATTATTTTCTTATCAGTACAGTTGCAGTCTACGTCTATGTTTATTATGGATGATGGGAATACGTCTATTCCCTTCCGGTATAGCTGGTTATGTAAGCTTTCTGGAAAGATGTTTTCATCTATGTAGTCAATGTATCGTGCATCATATTTGAGATCGTGTATGTATCTTTTCTGTTTTTTGGTGAATTGCCTGAATTTGATTGTTACATCGTATGTTTTGTCTTCATCTTCAACTACTTGGGATGTGTATTTGTTGTCTTTGACTTCTATGTTGTGTATCTTATGTGACTTTGCATATTTTATCCCTGATGATAGCTTTATTGATGGTATAATCATTTTTATGCTATCTTTCCAGTAGTTGCACTGCCATGACTTATCTTTTAACATAGTATATTATTTGTCCTTTTTAGTAAAAAGAATTATTGGACAAATTCATTGTTTGTTGGCTGGATCTGTCGATTAGTCTTGTCGATTCAAGGTATTTAGTCTCCAGCATATGTATTACTTTTTTGGGTATAATGGTGATGATAGTAATACTTTTGATATTTTTATATATTACCATTTTCATAGATAATACTAAGAAAGACCCATTAATAAGTTGATGATATTAGATGAACATAATAATTAAAGAGCTAACGCCAGAAATAATAAGTAAATACGACGTAGCAAACTTTCTATTTACTATGATAAAAAAATGTTACAAACTAGATTACACGCCACAATACCATTATGATGTTGTAAACCTAGAACAGTACTACATTAAACCAGAAAAAAGCAACTTCTTCGTTGCCATAGACTCTGATGAAAATAAAGTAATAGCTACATCAGCCATAAGAGCATACGATAAAAACTATGACATAAAGGATAAACACTACACCAAAGACAAAACAGCAAGTATATACAGAGTATTCGTAGATGAACAATACAGAAGATGTAAAATTGCCACACGATTACTTGGTAAAATAGAGGAATTCTGTATAAAAAAGGAGTACAATGAAATCTACCTCCACACACAAAGAGACAGCTGTGGAGCACTACCATTCTGGCTACATAATAACTACCAGATAACACATGATACCCAAAACGAACTCGGCACAATACACATGGAAAAAATAATAAAAAAATAGAAAGACAAAAAAAACATACATCATCAACTACCCCCCCACACCATTATTATTTGAAAACACACCATACTCCTTTTATGATAAACTTGTCACAAATCAAGCATCCACACCACTTAGTAAGATATAACTGAGTCCTCCAACCACTATTTATCCCCATATGATATTAAAACCTTCCAAAATCCACAGATCAATTCCAAAAAGGCGATAAAGATTAATAAAACAAATGATAAATATAGTAGTATATTTATTAAACTTATAACCACCAATCCAGAACATGAAAGGAGTTTTTCATATTACAACACGACTAAAGGAGTTAATATACGGTTCTAAACAGGCAATACCAATAGCAATGGGCTACATCCCCATGGGCATAGGCTACGCTGCACTATCAATTAAAGCTGGTTTAAACCCATTCGAGACAGTATCATTCTCAATACTAGTCTACGCTGGTGCTGGAGAAATAATTGCCGTAAGTATGCTAGCAAAAGGAGCAAGTGTAATAGCAATCATATTAACCAACTTCGTCGTAAACCTCAGATACCTAGTTATGAATACCTGTGTATACAACAAGGCAGAAAAAACTAGCCCACTATGGAATGTATTAA
Organism: Methanosphaera sp. rholeuAM74; assembly: GCA_003266075.1. Lineage (GTDB taxonomy): Archaea > Methanobacteriota > Methanobacteria > Methanobacteriales > Methanobacteriaceae > Methanosphaera. The sequence continues at coordinate 23,684 of MUZZ01000014.1, read as the reverse complement.
CATGTCACTTAGTAGTAGACGAATCATTTGCAATATTCTCACTCATGAAGGAAACATCAATCTGGATTTATAATGGTTTAGCCTTCACCGCATACATATCATGGATTTTAGGGGCAATAATAGGAGTATACCTACTAGATATACTGCCAGTCGTAGTAACCAACAGTTTTAACATCTCATTATACGCATTGTTTGTTGCGATACTAATACCATCAATCAAGGAAAACAAAGACATAGCATTACTAGTACTTATCACGGCAGTACTGAACGTCATACTACAGTTTGTTGTTGGTAATTGGTCAATAATTCTATCAACGTTAATCGGAGCATTCATTGGATTATACATAGTTGACGATGAATACATCCTAAACGAAGAAACCCAAGGAGCTTGAATAGTTATGGATTACATTATGCTTATGATTCTAGGATGTGCCATAGTAACATTCATCCCACGTCTGCTTCCAGCAATACTAGTAGGTAGAATAAGCTTCAATAGGAAAACNNAATTATGGTATATTGGCTTAATTGGAGCAGTTGTTGCTGGCAGTCTAAGTTGGAAGAAATTTCCACTAGGTGCTATAGTAATACTAACAGTAGCAGTCTTAATTAGTGTCTACACAATAGTTGGATGCTTATAAGACATACAATAAAAAAAGGTTATGATATACTCCCATAAATGAAACATTTAATAGAAAAATTTAAAAAACATAAAAGAATATATATAAATATATGAAATTCGGAATAACATGGTGGGGAGAAAATTGGCTAAAGGCACTCCAAGGAGTTGACTTCACAAACAGAATCCCCCGAGGAAAATCATACGCTAATACTGGAAAAGTCTATGACATAAAAATAGATGGAAATACTGTAACAGCAAAGGTCAGAGGAAAATCCTATGACCACTACAACACGAGGATTAAATTCAAAGAATTCACCAAGAAGGAAAAGAAGATAATCCTAGAAACCATAAATGAATCAGAAACCCTGTTATCATCACTACTAAACCACCAACTACCCACAAAACTATACACCACCCTACTAGAAAAAGGAGTAGAAGTATTTCCAACATCAGTAGATGACATCCAGCCACGATGCAACTGTCCTGACTATGCATTCGTATGCAAACACATCGCTGGACTAGTATACATGACAACACACGAAGTAGATAAAGACCCCTTCCAAGTATTCAAACTACAAGGACTAGACCTGCTAGAATCACTAGACTACAAAGAACAAGAAGACACTATAAAAAGCATCCAAGAACTAACAAGAAAACAAGACCCAAAAGAAGTGGAAAAATACGAGTTAGACTTTTCGAAAATACCTGATCTAATAGAAACCATTTTCCCACTATTAAATGAAAATCCAACATTCTACGACTCTGATTTTAAGAAGATACTCCGTAGTGGATATACATCCATGGAACGATATGCTAAAAAATACGTGGACGGACACACAAGGAACATTAGAGATAGCTATGAACCACACACACAACTACCTGGAAAAAAATACCCCAATAAAAGATTCAACGAAAAAAAAGATGGAGAAATAGATGAATGGATTGAAAAGCAGTTCATAGAGTACTGGGATAAGCCAAACCAATGGGAAAACTTTAAAATAAACTTAGATAGTACACACCAGATAAAAAAAATAACAACAGGACAGAAATCCATATTTGATAAAGACCATAGCGAAAAAATACTCTTTGCATTAATGGTGGAATTGAATGAAAGCCACATAGAAAAATACAATTATAACATCCGATACATGAATACACTAACCAAATTCACTACTGAACTAATAAAAAACCATGCCATACTACCCGAAATATTTAAAAACAAGGACACATACTATATCCGATGGATTCCAGCATTATTTGATAAAGAAATTGCCAAAATAGTGGATAAACTCACACAAACATGCCCAGATGACCTGATAAGAATTAATAATAGGAAGTTATCAAGGAAAGACCAGATAATAAGTGCTGTATCAATACTGATAAAAGGTTTCTTTAACCAATACCTCAAATATGGTACACCACAACTAATCCGAAAACACTACGATGAAACAGTATACCAGTTATTCTTCTGTAAAGGACAGAAATTCGATGAATTTGAAGAAAATGGTAACGCTGAACTAATAAAACAATGGTTATCCAAGTTCACACTAAACAAGCGTGACTACGATATTTCCCTCATCATCAATGAATATGATGATTCATTCAGAGTCGACATTGAAGTAACAGACGATGAGAACCAAATGCGGAACATTAATGACGTCATAACAACAACAGATGACACAAACCTAAAAATCAACCTGCTAAGAGACATTCACATAATAAACGAAGTACTACCAGAAGTAAACCAAGCACTTACTAGTGGTGAAGAAATAGAATATAACTTAGATGAGTTTTCAAATTTCTTCATAAACTCATTGCCACTATTTGAAATAATAGGAATTAACATAATCCTACCAAAAGGACTAAGAAAAATATTTAAGCCTAAACTAACACTAAACATAGCAAGTAGCCAAAACGAGAAAGGCTACCTAACATTCAAGGATATTGTGAAATTTGACTGGGAAGTAGCAATAGGTGACACAACATGTACTCTAGATGAATTCAAAGAACTTAGTGAAAAATCAAGAGGATTAGTTAAAATTGCCAATGAATATGTGATACTTGATGAAAAAGACACAAAATCACTCATCAAACAGATTGACAAATTACCAGAGAAACTTAACAGACATGAACTACTCAAGGCATCCTTAAGTGGACAACTGAACGATGCAGAGGTTAACATCGATGACAACCTAAGAGAAGCAATAGAAAACATGAAGAAATACGAAAAAGTCGACATACCCGAAGAATTGAATGGAACACTACGTAAATATCAGGAAATTGGTTATTCATGGTTAGTACAGAACATAAAAACTGGGTTTGGCTCAATACTGGCTGATGACATGGGTCTTGGAAAAACCCTCCAAGTACTTACAACGATACTCCACCTAAAAAACGAGGGATTACTGGAAAAAGAGAAGGTACTCATCATTGCACCGACAAGTCTCTTAAGTAACTGGCAAAAGGAGATAAACAAGTTCACGCCAACACTAACATCATTCATATTCCATGGATCAAAGAGAAAATTCCCTAAAGAGGATTATGATATTTACCTAACATCATATGGTGTCATAAGACGAGACGAAGAGAAATTCAAAAAGAAAAAATGGTACCTTAGCATCGTTGATGAGGCACAAAACATTAAAAACCCAAGCACACAACAGAGCAGAGCAATAAAAGCAGTCAAATCCAAGCATAGGATAGCATTAAGTGGAACACCAGTGGAAAACAGGTTATCAGAGTACTGGAGCATATTCGACTTCATCAACAAGGGTTATCTTACGAGTTTAAAGAGGTTCAGGGACAATTATATAGTGCCAATTGAAAAAGAAAGAAACAGTGAAGTGCTTGATAACTTTAAAATGATCACACAGCCATTCCTACTTAGAAGACTTAAAAGTGATAAAAACATCATAAAGGACTTACCAGATAAGATAACAAACGATGTATACTGTAGTCTCACAAGAAAACAAACAGCACTATATCAGGAAGTACTTGACGATACCTTAGAACAACTAGATGCTAGTGAAGGAATAGAAAGGAAAGGATTAGTACTTAACCTTATAAACTCGTTAAAACAGATTTGTAACCATCCATCACAGTATACGAAGTCCAACAGGGCACAGATAGAAGAGTCTGGTAAGATGGAGTTATTGACTAACCTATTAGAAAATATAATAGAATCCAACGAGAAAGTACTAATATTCACGCAGTACGTACAAATGGGTAACATTATCAAGAAGTTAATTGAAGATAAATTCGATGAAGAGGTACTATTCCTTCATGGGTCACTTTCACGAAAACAGAGGGATACACTAGTAGATAAGTTCCAAAACAACTCACAGAGTAAGATATTCCTGTTATCACTTAAAGCTGGTGGTACAGGTTTGAATCTGACTGCAGCATCTAATGTTATACACTACGACTTGTGGTGGAATCCTGCTGTAGAAAATCAGGCAACAGACCGTGCATACCGTATAGGACAGGACAAGAACGTGATGGTCTATAGGTTCATAACCACGGCAACATTCGAGGAGAAAATAAATGATATGATACATGATAAAAAAGAGTTAGCAGAAATAACTGTGGGTAGTGGAGAAAAATTCATTACCGAAATGGATGATAAAGAACTTAAACAAATATTATCTTTAAGAAAAACTTAAGACACAAACAATAATGTATTAGAATCAAAACAAATGGAGATGGATTTAGATGGAATTATTTGACGTGATGATTAAAAGAAGAAGTGTTAGAGAATATGGTGATGAAGATATTAGTGATGATGACTTGGATAAGATCATAAAGGCAGGACTACTTGCTCCCAGCAGTAGAAACAGAAAGCCATGTGAACTGGTAGTTGTGAGAAATAAGAAAACGTTGAGGCAACTATCTTTGTCCAAGAAGTCTGGTTCAGCTATGCTTGAAAAGGCTAATGCTGCAATTGTAGTGGTTGCTGATAGTGTTAAAGCCAATACATGGATTGAAGATTCATCCATTGTATTAACGTATATGGATTTGATGGCAGCTAACCTTGGTATCGGTAGTTGTTGGTGTCAGACACATTTAAGGTATTCTGGTGATGACAAGTTATCTGAGGATGTTGTCAGAGGGCTTTTATCATTGGATGATAATTACCGTATTGTGGGGATATTGTCTTTAGGTGTTATGGTAGAAGAGTTAGATTCCCATGAAGTACCTATCATAAGTGATTCAGTGGTTAAGTTCATGGATTAGGGGTAAATTTAAAGTACTACTCCCATTAATTTCTTTATTAATGGAGTTAAAGGACGTATTAGTCTACCGTGAAACTTGTTATCTGCCTGTTTTAGTAGTTCGGGTATTTCAAGTCTTTGTGGGCATACGTTTTGGCATAAACCACAGTGTGTGCATAGTGACACGTCGTGTTTTTGTCCGATAACTCCTAAGATGTTTGCAGCATATGATATTGTGTTTTTATGCATAATGAATACCTTGTTTTCTGGAAATAGGTATGTGTCATTGTATAACCTGAATATGTCTGGAATGTTGATATTCTGTGGACAAGGCATACAATAATTACAGGATGTGCAGCTTATCTTGTTTAAGTCATGTATTATTTCTTTGACTTCTTTTATAACTTTTTTATCGTCATCGGTTAAGTATTCATGTGGATTTTCTGTTAGCTTAATGTTTTCTTCGAGCATTTTGATGGTGTTCATTCCACTTAGTACACACGTCACTTCTGGAGTGTTATAAACCCAATTGAGTGCTAGCGAGACGTTGTTTTTTTCTGTGTTTGAGTTATCTATTATTTCCTGTGCTTTAGCTGGTATCTTATCTGCCAGTAATCCACCTTTAAGTGGCTCCATTATCATTACTCCCATTCCCTTAGAGTTTGCTAATTTTATCCCTTTGATACCTGCTTGCATGTTGTCATCTAAGTAATTGTATTGTAGAAGTGTCATATCCCAATCGTATAATTCAATTATTTTTTCAAAATCTTCATAAGAGCCATGGAATGAAAAACCCATGTTTCTTATTTGACCACTATTCTTTCTTTCTTCTATAAACTCCAGTAATCCATTGTTTATTAATTGTTGCATATCCTCGTAGCTTATGACATTGTGAATGAAGTAGTAGTCTATGTAGTTTGTTCTTAGGTTGGATAGTTCTTCTTCGAACATCTTATCCATAGCATCCTTTGTATGTGTTATCATCCTATTTAATTTAGTGGATAGTTTAACTTCTTTTCTACAACCTAATTCTTCGATTATTTGTCCCAATACTTTTTCATTATGTCCTTTACCATCACCATAGAGGTATGCTGTGTCAAAATAGTTTATTCCATGATCTATTGCATATTTTATTAATTCTCGAGCTAGTTCTATGTTAATTTTTCCTTTTTCCTGTTTTAGACGCATAGCTCCAAATCCTAGTAAGGATATTTCGTCATTATTTTTAGCTATTTTCCGGTACTCCATTGTTTAATCACCCATCTAATTATATTATATAGCCTAATTAGTATTAGTATATTTTCTGATTTTGGCATGAATTATGTTAAGAAGAAAAAAGTATTAGCACCATAAAAATCTATGAAAAAATAATTATTATGATTTAAATAGGGTTATAAAATTTTTTAATAATGTTATTACTAGTTATGCCTTTTCCTGTTTTGTATAGTCCTCCCCGTGATTATCCGTTCTTTGAAGGTATATTTCTTAGGTTATTCTGTGATATGTTGTTAATATGTCATCGTCTAGGAAGTTTCTAGGAATATTGTGGCGATGTCCTGTTTTCTAGGAACATACAATAGTATTACCAAAAAGTGTGAAAAGAGAAATTATGCTAACACTCTGTTTTAAAAATAAAAGTGAAAGGGTATAATCCCATGAAAAAGCGGAAATTTAAAGGAGTTATTGTTTGGATTAGGTATTATTTATATTTATAAAAGCCTTCACCTGCATTTATTCCAGTTTTTCCTGCATCTATTTTTTCTTTGAGTTTTGCAGCTATTTTCCCTGGTGTTGATTCAGGATCAGAGGCTTCAGGATTCATTATTACTATGTTGTATGCTGTTGTTAGCCCTACAACGTCGAGTATTCTGAATGGTCCATTTGGTGCACCTGTAGCTAATACCCATGTTTTATCGATTGTTTCTGGGTCTGCTACGTCATTTGCATATAATGCTTCGGCTGCACTTAAAAATGGTACTAACATTGAGTTTAAAATGTATCCTGGTTGTTCTTTTTTGAGTTTTAATGGAACCATGTTGATGTTTTCGGCAAATTTGACTACCTCATCGTAGTACTCTTGTTTTGTTTGTGGTTGTCCCATCACTTCTGCCGTGTTGTTTTTCCATATTTCGTTTGCGAAGTGTAACGCTAAATATTTTTCTGGTCTTTGTGTGTATTCTGCAAATGTACTTGGTAGCATTGTTGATGAATTTGTTACTAGTATCGTTTTTTCTGGCATGTGTTTTGCTAGTTCCTGGTAGAATGCTATTTTCTGTTGAGGGTCTTCTGCTATTGCTTCTATTATTAAGTCAGCATCACTTGCTGCTTCTTCGTAACTGGTTGTTAGTTCTATGTTGTCGTAAGCTTTTTCTACTTTTTGTTTTAGTTGGTCTATTTCGTCGTTTGTTAGTTCTGTTTTGTCTGTGAATCCCCTACAGTATGCATTTTTATCTGTTTTCATTTGGTCTAGGGTTTTTAAGTAGATTTCTTTTAGTCTGTCTATTTTTGGTTGTGTTCTTTCTATTGAACCTTCACTTCGTAGCCATATTTTAACGTCAAATCCGGAGTATGCACTTTGGAATGCTATTTGACTCCCAAGTACTCCTCCACCTGCTACTGTCACATTTTTTATTTGCATTAAATGTTTTCCTCCATAATTATTATTAGGTTGTTCGTAATCTATTTTAATCTTCTGTAGTAGTAATTATGTTTTGATTACATATATAATTTATCACTATTAATCATAAATTTTTTTATAATTAATAACTATTTTTTTGATAAGACTTGTTATATTCTCTTATTTAGCATAGCAAAAAAGATTTCAATACAAGGACACAAAAAAAGAAGATAGCAAAAACGTCACATATACCAATTAAACAAAATGGATATAAAAAGGAAATCTGATAATATTAATATGTTAAAACATTATTCATTACTAAAAACTAGTTATGAGATACACGTAATTAACTAAAAAAATATATATTGGAAAAAACCTATTTTAAAGGTCTAGGTTGCTTAGAAAAATCAAGTGGATAATCTTTAATACTTAAAGGCTTACCAATATCCTTCAAACGAGCATCCAATAAAAATTTACCCTCATCACTGACAGCAAATATTGGAACAGCAGTTCCATAATAATACGGCTTTTTTTCATTGGCTAATTTTGAAATACTCTTAGAAGCACAAGCTGTCACAATATCAGCATTATCGAATAACTCTTCTGCAATGACTTCATCAACACCAGTAGTATGAGCAACGAATATATAAACATTGACACCAGAAGGCAGTTCTAAGCNNAGTTGATCTAGTTTTGCTGTGGATGGATCAAGAACATTTTCCACCCCAAGTTGAGATATTATCTCCTCAATTGGTGTTGTGCTGACAAGACCAGATACTCTTCCACCGACACCCTGCACTACATCAGGATCTGTCATTAATACTGTGCCAACACCTTCACAAGCACCTACAACACAATCAATATTACCCAGCTTGACGTTGCTTCTTAAAATCTCAGATATGCCAACAGATAACATATCATTCATCTTCAATTGCCTCTTAGCAGTACACATACCAAAGTCATCTATCCTATACTCAATATTCCTTCGTACATCTTCCCTGGTGATGTGTTTAATGTTATGATACTTAGCAAATATGGGGCACCAATCAATTTCTGGTTCAGAGATATTTGTAATAATTCCATCCTCGATAACTACACGTGTTTTACCTAAAGCTTCTATAATATGTTTATCTTCACCCATGATTACAATACTCCCATCTTAATAACTAATATGTTATTATTATTTAGATAGTACATATATATAGTTAATTGCTTTATTAATAACAATTTAAAAATGCTGATTTGGTTAATTCAGAGATTAATGTAAAAATATTTTATGATAAATTTCCATATATTAATACTATACATTATATGGGGGCATATTTGTGAGCAAAGAAGCATCAAACCAGCAAGTGGAGATATTGAAAGATGACCCTAAGAAGGCTTTGATTAGGATAGCTATACCCATGATATTTTCCCTGTTAATGGTGAGTTTTAACAACATCATCGACAGAATTTGGATATCTGGTTTAGGTTCAGATCCCCTTGCAGCCATAGGATTTGTTACCCCATTATTCATGGTAATAATCGGGATTGGTCATGGCATTGGTTCTGGATCTAATTCATTGATTTCAAGATTCATTGGTGCAGAAGACTATGAAAATGCTTCTAATAGTGCATTGCATGGAATAATTATTGGGGCAATAGTTTCCATACTCATAATGCTATGTATTCTCCCATTCATCAATAATATTTTACTTATTATGGGTGCTAAGGCTGTTATGGGTTATGCTTTTGATTATGCTTTCATATTAATCTGCGGTACATTCACATTCATATATAATATGCTTTTTGCTAGCCAGTTAAGAGCAGAGGGTGATGTTAAACGTTCCACTATTGTTATGGTTAGTTGTGACGTGCTAAATATCATTTTAGATCCAATATTCATTTACCTTCTTGGATGGGGAATTAGTGGTGCTGCATTAGCCACAGTCATATCAACATTCATTCCGACTGTTTTGGCAGTTTACTGGTTATTTGTGAAGAATGACACATATCTTAATTATTCGTTAAGTAACTTCATCTATGATTCATCATTGATACGTGGAGTATTGGAGGTAGGTATTCCTGCAAGTATTGAAGAGCTTATCATGTCATTTGTCAGTATTTTCCTTAACGCTATTCTCAGTATGGTTGCAGGTACGAGTATTATTGCAGCGTTTACTGTTTCATTTACTCTGCTCCAGATTGGTATGATGCCTGGACTTGCCATTGGTACTGGTGCGTTGACAGTTACGGGAGTGGCTTATGGTGCTAAAAACTATGAAAACTTAACAATTACTACTCATTATGCCCTTAAGGTCAACATCGCAATTTCAGTTGCAATATGTGTCTTTTTATACATTTTTGCACCACAGGTAGCATTAATATTTACTTATAGTGAGGTTAGTGCTGGATTGTATCCCATATTGACTCATGTTCTTAGGATATTAACGTTCTTCATATTGGTTGCTCCGATTGGGGCTATCTGTGCTAGTGTATTTCAGGCTATGGGAAAGGGTACGATTTCATTGTTGTTGACTGTTGTTAGGGAGTTCTTGTTCGTGATTGTGTTCACATATACCGCTGGAATAATATTGAATTGGGGTTCTGATGCCATTTTAATCTCATTTGTTTTAGCTGTTGGGTTGGGTTCACTTATTTCATATTTAGCTGTTGAATACTGGATTAAAAAGCTTAAACGAATTGGTTGATTTACTCCCATTACTTTTTTGGAATAAATATAAATGCTTTCGATAATAGATAATTCATTATGAATAATAAAAGCCTAACATTGAATGATCTTGATTTTGTGGATGAGTTGTCCTTTTTTAGAAGCTATTATAAGTATCTTCTTGCATATTGTGTTGAGAATAATTTGCGTTATGATGGTGAAATTGCCGTTTTGATTATTCGCTTCTGTGAAGATGTAGAATCGATTATTTCTACTCCAGATTCTAAGCTTAAATCGGATGATATTGCTTTTCTAATTAGAATTGCTGAAGGAAGAGTTTTTAAAGAATTGAATGAATTGTCTACCGAATATAATAGAATGAATACTCATGATATTCTTAAAAACCCCAGATATAAAATGTTTAGGGTCTTAGAAACTCATGGATATTAATTTAGAAGAATTATGTCTATTAAATTTTTGNNATATATGTATATAGTAAATTTATTTTGAGGTTTAATAAATGAGTGACAATTTATCTTTTACACAGTCTTTACGTGAAAATGGAATTATAGCAGATGCTGATAGTTCAGATGAAACTGTGGAGACTAATAATGAGATTAACAATGAAAACATAACTAAAGAAGAAGAAATTAATGAAGAAGATATTACTACTCAAAGTAATTCAGATGATGAAAGTACTTCAGACGATGAAGAAAATGTGTTTGAAGGAAACACCTTGTACATTGGAAATAAACCTGTTATGAATTATGTTTTAACTACGGTTACCCAGATGAATAATGGTTTAGAAGAAATGACTATTAAAGCTAGGGGCAGAGCTATTAGTAGAGCAGTTGATGTTGCAGAAATCATAAGAAACAGATTTATTAATACTGCATCTATTGAGTCAATTTCTACTGATACTGAAGAAGTAGTTCGTGAAGATGGTTCTACAGTTAATGTTTCAACTATCGAGATAAACATTTCAAAATAGATATGATTACTTGTTTTTATGACTTATTTAGTCTTTTTATTTTTTTACGATTTTTTTGATCTTAATAATTATTATATATTAGTTCGTACATATAAAATAATATGTATAGAAAATGTACACACTAAAACTGCTACCAAATGATGTGTATAAATATTATACAAATATTGAAGTTTAAAGGAGGAAAATAAATGGAAAACAAAACAGAAGAGGATAACATATACCACCACATAAACAAACTACAAAAACAACAAGAAGAAAAAAGAAAAACAAAAGAACAAAACATACAATTAACACAAAACGTCAACGCATACATTGTAAACATACTACTAGCAATAATAATATACATTACAACAATATGGATATCCCAACTACCGATAACAGAAATAATAGATCTAGAACTACCACTACTGATACTGTTCTCACTAATAATAACAATAATTACAACATACAAGTCCAAAAAAGCCATATACCCAATATACCTAATAGTAATCATCCTGACATACCAATTTAATACGAGTGTAGCATACATAATGTCGACAACACTAATATCAAGCATAATAATAGACTGCATAAACATGATACACATAAACAATGAAGACTACCATAATATCCAAACAACAGAAAAAGATGACCTGAAAAACGAAATAATAAGCTACTTCCACAGGATAAAATACCACATACTGCTCGCATTAATCGTATTCATATCATTCACCATACTAAGTTACTTCTACCCAACGATATTCCAATCACTAATGAAACCAGCAATGCAACAGATGCAACAAGGAGTACGACAAGGAACAGTCAGCCTGGAAACAATACCACTATTCATAAACAACTTCACAGTAGCACTGAACATGGAAATAGGAGGAATATTCCTAAGCGTACAAACAATATTCCTATTAATCTATAACGCATTACTAATAGGATATACTGGAGCAAGCCTACCTCTAGGATACTTCCTATCATTCACACTACCACACGGAATAATCGAATTAACGGCAATAATACTTGCAGGTGCTGGAGGATTCAGAATAACACAGGCAATAATACACATACTAAATGGAATTGACGTCAACAACAAAGAAAAATTCAGCAAACACTTAACAACAAGCTTTAAAATGGTAATAGATAGTATAATACTACTAGGAATAATACTGGTAATGCTAATAATAGCAGCATACATAGAGGCAAACCTAACAATACCAATAGGACAAACACTCCTATCAATATAAATGTAGAAAACGTGGGAAAATATATGGAAAATCTAAAAAAATGATGAAAAGTACTGCTATGATAATCCAGAAACAGTCACAAAAAATTAACGCTACAAATAACTGATACAAATACAATAACATCAAACCAAACAACCTACAAAGAAGAAGAAATCACCTTGCAAATGGGTGGTAAAACCAAAATAGACAATGATATATGTTTAGATGCAAGGTCACATTTTTCATAATTAGTACCAGCAAAGGTTAAAAGAAAAATTGAAAATAATATGGAATAGTTTTAAAAAACTAACCAAATCCCCACCTCTACTCATATTAAACCATGAATCATTCGTAAAGCATCAAGTAAACCATGACTGTATTCTATACAGCCAAATGCTGTTCTCATATCCTCTTTTTCTAGATAATATTTTGAATCGTTCATGTAATCTACTGCCCTATTATAAACATCCAACTGTTTATCGGTGAACTTGATAGATTCAACTTGCCCTAAATTACGTTCTAACTTCTTAATGTCAACTTCTATTTTTTCTTTACTTTCCAAATCTTTAGTATTCATGTTATTATATTTAGAAAAAACTAAATAAATAATTACTCAAATGATAATATAGTATAACAGGTATACAATTTAAAAATTTTATGGGAATTCATATTATGGAACTAATTGACATCGGATTAAATTTAATGCACAAGCAATACAATAAAGATAGAATAAACGTCATGAAAGAAGCACAAGAAGTAGGAGTAAGCAAAGCCATAATTACTGGAAGTAGCCTTGCTTCAAGCAAACAAGCAGTAGAATATGCAAGTAAACATCCTAATATGTTATACTCTACTTGTGGTGTACACCCCCATGATGCTAAAAGTTGTGATGAGAACACCATAGAAACTCTCCGTAACTTGGCAAAAAATGATTGTGTTGTTGCTATTGGTGAATGTGGCTTAGATTATAATAGGAACTTTTCGCCACAAAATGTTCAGCGTAAATGGTTTGAAAAACAGGTCGAGTTAGCCGAAGAATTAGATATGCCACTGTTTCTACATGACAGGGAATCCTATGATGATTTTGCAAAAATTCTTAGAAAACATAAAACAGTCGCTAAGCGTTCGGTTGTTCATTGTTTTACTGGAAACAAATATGAAGCAGAAGATTACCTTGATCTTGGATGTTATATTGGTGTAACTGGTTGGATTTGTGATGATAGACGTAACAAAGAATTACTTGAAGCTATTAAGGTTATTCCTGAAAATCGTTTGATGATTGAAACGGATGGTCCATTTTTGATTCCACGTGACTTTGAAGTTAAAGTGAAGGGTACTAGAAATGAACCCAAATATTTACCGCACATTTTAAGAAGGATTAGTAAAGAGATGGGTATATCAGAAGAAAAGCTAGGAGAAAGTGTTACTAGTAATACTTATGAATTCTTTAAAATTTAATAAAATATATATACTTAAATTAATTGATATATTATTAGTGTTTGTTATTTCATATAACAAGTAATAACATAATAATGATTATTTAATAAATAATTTTAATCAATAAATCTTACCAACAAACACTGCTATAATAAGGATAGAACGCTATTAAAATATAAAAAATTATATCCTATACCTATATTATATGAATAGTAGAAATAGATTATTCTATATCTATCCTTAAAAAACTATTTTTAAAACAAGTATATGTATATGTTTAGCATCCAATTATATTACTCTTACTATTTTGTGGAAAAAGAATTAGTCATAGGGGATGAAATATAAATGCATTAGTATAGATTATTACCTATTACAATTAAAATATTCTCCCAGATAACCATTAAAAACAACTAAAGTAGCCACACCCCAACAATATGAATTAATCGCCATTAAAACCATATAATTCCTTTTCAAACGTATTTTTAACATCTTTCATTACTGTAGGAATATCAATATGCTGTGGACACTCTTTAACACATAAACCACACTCAATACAATCGGATGCGATGCCATTACCCTCAACTCTCGAATAATTCACATATGCATTACCAACAGCTGTAAAAGTTTCTATATTCTCGATCTTCTCATTGTTATACATATCAAACAATTTGGGAATATTGATGTTTTTAGGGCAATGAGCAATACAGTAATTACATTTAGTACATGGAACGGCTATTTGACTATTAATGATTCCAACTACTTCATCGATAATAGATAATTCCTCACTAGATAATGCTTCAAAATTCTCCATATCAGATATGTTCTCCTCCATTTGTTTGTAGGTGTTTACACCACTTAAAACCATCATAACATCGTCTAAACCTGTAACATATCTCATAGCCCATGAAACTATTGACTTATCGGGATTGTAATCCTTCATTAACTTACAAGCATCATCAGGTACATTTGCTAGAAATCCACCCTTCAACGGTTCCATAACTATTACTGGTATACCATGTTTACGTGCTACTTCATAACATTTACGTGATTGTATGCCCTCATTTTTCCAGTCAAGATAATTCAATTGAAGCTGTATGAACTCCATTTCAGGGTGTTGTGAGAGTATGTTATCAATGTATTCGGCATCAGCATGTGATGATAATCCTAAATGCTTTATTTTTCCTTCAGCCTTCTTTTCATTTACGAACTTAAATGAATCAACTCCTATGAATCCATCCTCAGAGAATCCACTAACATTATGCATCAGATAATAATCGAAGTAGTCGAGTCCTGTACGTTCTAACTGTTCATTGAATATCTGTTCTAATTGTTCTTCTTTATTTATCAGGAAAAGAGGTAGTTTATCTGCTACTACATATGAATCCCTAGGGTATCGTTCAACTAATGCTTTTCTAAGAGCAACTTCACTTCTTCCTTCGTGGTAGGGGTATGCAGTGTCAAAATATGTGTATCCACTTTTCATGAATAAATCGACCATTTCGTTTACTTCTTTCTGATTAATGCTCGTTAAATCATCATTATCTTTTAAAGGTAATCTCATCATTCCAAATCCCATTTTCTTCATATATAACACTCCCAATTATAGTTGATAACTTTTTTACTTATTATTCATTATTTTTTATTACTTTTGCTGGTACTCCAACTGCTATGCTGTTGCTTGGTATGTCTTTAGTCACCACGCTTGCTGAGCCTATTACAACATTATCTCCGATTGTTACTCCTGGTTGTATGATTACATTTGTTCCTATCCAGCATCTGTCACCTATTTTTACTGGTTTTTTCGTGTTAACGAATGTGTATTCGATATTGTCATCAAAGTCGGAGTTTTCGTCTATGTATGAATAGTTTTCATCTTCTAATTCATCATCTAATGGTAATATTCTTTCTTTTGTGCTTGTTGGATGGTCTGCTGTTATAATGTTTACTCCTGGTGCTAGTAGTGTGTAATCACCTATTTCTATTGAATCCGTGTCTAGGTAATTGTTGTTTATGTTGATAAATGAACCTTTACCTATTTTAATGTTAGTTCCTATGTTACAGTAGAATGGTAGTAATACTTCTGTTTTTTCCCCGATTTCTCCGAATAGTTCTTTTAGTAGTTTATTTTTTTCTTCATGTTCTGATGGGTGGAGGTTGTTTAATTTGTATAGTATGTTTGCACAACGTTCAAATCCTTCCTTCCATTTTCCATCATGTAGTTCTAGTGGTCCTTTTACTTGCCATTGTTTTTCTTCTTTAATCTTCATCACCTTTTAATCTGATTTAAAAGTAGACTTATATATATCATATACGTACCTCATATGGATTTTCTTATTTTTTTTAAAAACTGATTTTATTTACGTTGCTATTTTCCAAATGTAATCTTTCCCATATAATATTTTAGTATCAAATAACTTATATATTTTGTTGTTGTATATTAAATAAAAAAATAAAATAAACTATCATATATGAACAATATACAATAAAATGTCAAAGTATATAAATAATAATAAATAAATAATACTATATGACCTTAGAAAAAAGGTCATAAAAAATCAATTTTTAATAAATAAAAGGAGGAATATATAAGTAAATATGATAACTAAAAATAAACTTTTAAGTATTAGTATGATAATTTTCATTATATTAATACTAATGTGCAATACTATAACAGCACATGAAACAAATGATACGACAACAAAACTAGAACCAAACAATGGAAAACAAATCAAAACACTAAGCGAAACAACCGAAGACATCAACTCATACGACCAACTATACGATGCAATAGAAAATGCTAAAACATCAAACCAAGACAAGTACACCATAAATCTGAAATCAGGAGACTACAATATAACCAAGCAAATAACGTGGAGATGTAACCAAGTAAAAACCAACCTAACAATTAACGGAGAAAACAACATACTCGATGGAAACAACATAAACAACTTCATAAGCATAGAAAGAACAAATATACTAAACCTAAACAACATCCACATAAACAACACATACTCCACAACAACAGCAACAATATACAACAGAGGAATACTCAACATAAACAACAGCATAATAGAAAACACCGTATCAATGCCATCAGCAGCAAACATGGGAGGAGCAATAGTAAACCTAGGAACATTAACCATAAACAATACACTACTACACAACAACAGCCAAAAAACAGCACAGGTAGGTTCAGGAGTAATCTATAACTTAGCAAATCTAACAATAGAAAACACAACATTCACAGACAATTACTGTGAATCAAACGGTGGAGCAATATACACAACAAAAAATATAAGCCTAACAAACACCACATTCAGCAACAACACCGCAAAAGATAGTGGATCAGCAATATACATAGCAAGTGGAATAACCCAACCAAGCATCATCAACAACACCATAATAACAAACTCCGACACAGGAAACTCAACAATAATCCACGTAGAAATAAACTCAGAACTTACAATAAACAACACAGAAATAACAAACTGCCAAAACAATGTAGAAACTATATACAACAACGGAAAACTATTGATAGAAAACACGACAATAAAAAACAATGTTAACAACCACAGCATCCTAAACAACAACATCCTAAATATCACAAACACCATAATAAACAACAACACAGTACAAAACAACCTAATAAAAAATACTGCCACAACAAACATCAGCAACTCCAACATAACAAATAACAACAACATAAACGATAACGCATTAATTGACAGCCATGATTCGAGAATATACATATACAACACAGAATTCAATAACAACACGGCAAACGGATTGTTCAACGGAAGCCTTGATGACTTTATAGCAGTAGTAAACAATACATACATAGCAAACAACCTACACAACATCACATTAAACATAAATCACATAGAACAAGCAAACTACCAAGAAGAAATAACCTATAACGGTGAAGTCACAATAAGTCCAATCTACAATCACACAATAAACACAGGATATGTTTATGTGATAAAAAACTCAGAAATGGTGGCACAGATAAGAGTAACTGAGGGTCAATTCAATTTCACAGACAAAATAACTAATACAACAACCCATAACTACCAATTCATATACAACGATACCCCAAACTTTGAAGTAAAAAGCGTCAATGAAATCGTTGCAATCACATACCCAGAATACGAAGTGAAAATCAACATAACAAACACAACACTACGCAATGAAAACTTCCCAATCAACATAATCGTGGAAAATAAGGGTAACGGTACTGGCTACAACCTTACAATAGAAAACATCATTCCAGAAGAGCTAACATACACCAACAGCAGTAGTAACGACTATGATATTCATACCAATACATGGAATATAGATGTCATAGAGGCAAACACAAACAAAACACTCACAATAAACACGACAACCAACAATACCGATAAATTCAACGTCACAATAAGAGTGAAAAATCCAATCACCAACGAAACACAAGAAATCACACAAGAAGTAACAGTACTATACTCCGACTTAGACATAAACATTGACTACAGTCCAAACATAGCATTAACTCCTAGCAACAATACTATCTACATAAAAAATAATGGTACAATGGTTACACAGGAAGTAACTATAAACATTACTACAAAAAATCTGGTAACAGATGAAGAAGACTGTATAATCATAACTGACTTGATTGATAGTGGAATGACAAAAAGCATAGCCCTACCATTACCAGAAAAGGATATGATACTATATTACAATGTAACCATTCAGGAACAGTCAAAGGATAAGACATACCACTATAACTTCACAATTAACAATACCAGAGCAGAACTTGATGTAACATTCGACAACACTACCATGATTATCACCAATACTGGTTCACAGAACTCATCACAGATAAACGTGACAGTTAGGAGTAACAACACACTTGGTGAGCAGACAGAAGAATCTTACACCATAGATTCACTGGATGTCCAGGAAGTAGGAGAAATTGAATTAACACCACCCAAAAATAACACATATACCACATACACAATTACAGTATACGAGTCAAGCACCAATACAAGCATAGAATACCACTATGAACTAAACACTACCATAATACCTAAAATCGTAGAACTGATGAACGTAACAGGACATGCTGGTCAAATGGTGAACATAACAGCCCACTATTCAGGAATAAGTGTTGATGAAATCAAAGCCGTGATCTTTAAGGTTAATGGTCTAACTATAAGGGATTGCCAAATAGAAATTACTGATACAACTATTACACTATTGAATTATATGATTGGCGAAAAATTCAGAAAAACTAATTACACAACACTGATTAAAATTGTTGATAAAAACTACGACAGCGTTTCAAACAACTCAACATTATACTTAGTGAAATACCATGTCTATACAGTGTTTAACCCTATTAAAACTATACCTGGAAGTAAGGTCAACATTACTGCATATGTCTATGACGAGATGGGCAATAAAGTCAATACTGGAATAGTTAAATTCAAGATTAACGGTAAAACCATTAACATTACCGTACACGTGAGAAATGGAACAGCACAAATAACATATCAACTACCACAAAACTATAGGAGCATCGACTACAACTTATCGCTAGTCTACGCAGACAATTCATTATACTACTCAAACAGGAACAATACAACGTTGAGCTTGGAAAAGGTAGATTCTGTTATAGAATTAACAAATACCACATACATCAGGAAAGGTAATTTCACGATAACAGCAGTGATTAAAAGTGTTGATGGAAGCATACCAGCTACTAGTGGTGGTGTGGTATTGAAAATCAATGATAAAACCCAGACACCTGTAATGAAGCTAACAAACGGAACTATAAGTTACACATTTGTAGTGAACTTCAGAAAGGTAAACACTATTGGTGCTGCCTATTCAGGTAATTACATACTAAACAATGCTAGACGTACCATTGATTTTGGAAAAGTCGGACAAGATTAAATATATGATATATTAAGGAGGATAGATTAATCCCTTATCAGGATTTAAATAAAAATATTACAACACAAAGAAGTATATGACTTCCTTCATATACTCTTTTTTTAGATAAATTAATGTAGTTAAAGAAACTAAAATAATATTATAAAATCAATGGGTTGATATGAAATGATAATCGTTACAGCAGCACTACTTGCTAAAGAAGATAAAATTGATGAAATAAAGGAATTAGCAGAGGATTTGATTCTCAAATCAAGAGAACATGAGGGAAATATTACTTATAACCTGTATGAGGATGTTTTAGATAAATCTTTAACATTTATTGAAAAGTGGGAGTCAAAGGAAGCACTTGAGAATCACATGAAAACAGATGAATTCATTGCATTTGCCAGTAACGTGAAAGAATATCTTAAAGAAGAGTTAAAGGTAGACATCTTCCACGGTGAATTAATAGTTAATAATGAATAGATTAAATTGATATTAAAGTTTGATACTTTAATATTATTACATCACATCTTCAAATAACACTTCTTTTTTTATTTGTCTTATTAAATTACCCCTAATAGTACTATCATCTAATGGATTCTTGATATAAACTTTAATCATTACCTTAACACCATGAGTAGTAATATCTCTTGGGAATATCAGGTATTTTGGCTGTTTAAGTATCTCATCACTTTTATCAAGTACCTTAGATACTTGCTCTAACTTCTCATTAAAATCATGATCATTTCTGATGTAAACAAAAAATTTAACAGCATAAACATCATATTTAGTGTAGTTTATGAATGACTTAGTCGTAAATACCACGTTCGGAACAGATATGTACTCCTTTTTATAATATAATTCAACGTTTTTTAAACCCATTTTTTCCACGATACCTTTCTGTCCATCAATTTCAATCATATCACCCACTTCAAACCTTTTTTCTATAATTAAGACTAGACCAGAGATTATGTTTGATAAAGTGTCTTTTGCTGCTAAACTTAGGGCAACCGTTAAAAGTCCTAAACTCACAAACAGTGATTGAACATTAACTCCGAAAACATCCAGTAGTGCTATTAAGACGAAAATGAATACGATATACCGTAATATCTTGTGAAGAGTATCTATCCTAGATGATTCTAGTGATGATGTGGAATATTTATCCATCATCTGACCAAGTATTTTAAGAATTAACATTGCAACTACTAAAATAACTATTACTTCTATTATCTTACTCGAAGAATCATATATGAATGAAATTTGGTCTAAAAACATCTCTACCATCAACTATGCAGTGAATTATATTATATCTATGCCCATCCAAGTATAAAAAATTTTTTAAATCACCACAGATATATATTATAAATAGCAACTTGGGAGAATATATTTATGGTTTTAAGGGAATTACTTGCACCGGCAGGTTCATATGACATTTTGGTTGTAGCTGTTAATGCCGGTGCTGATGCAGTCTACCTTGCCGGTCAAAGGTATGGTGCAAGGGCATTTGCACATAATTTTACTTCAGAGGAGATTGAGAAGGCAGTAGAGTATGCTCATCTTAATGGTGCATCGGTTCATGTTACTGTTAACACATTATTTAATTGTGATGAGATATTAGAGGTCTTGAAGTATGTTCAGTTCTTATACAGGATTGGTGTTGATGCTGTTATAGTTCAGGACATTGGTTTAATCTATTTACTCAATACTTTTCTGCCGGAGATGGAGGTTCATTCATCTACTCAGATGACCCTGCGTGATTATAATAGTATCTGCTGGGCTAAGGATGAGGGCATTAAGCGTGTAATTCTTCCAAGGGAAATGCCAATCGATGAGATTAAAATCATGCATGACAAGATTGAGGATGACGGACTTGACGTTGACTTGGAAGTTTTCGGTCATGGCTCATTGTGTTATTGTATTTCTGGTGATTGCTATATGTCATCATTCATTTCTGGTCGTAGTGCTAATAGGGGTGCGTGTGCTCAGCCATGCAGGTCACACTACAAGCTTAGATACCATAATCATAGTATTAGTAATGGTTGCCTGATTTCAACCCATGATCTGGCCACTTACAGGAATATCAAGGCTATATCTGATTCTGGAGTTATTTCTCTGAAAATAGAGGGCAGGCTCAAGTCCGAGGATTATGTGGCTACCGTCGTTAGCAGTTACAGGAGATTGATTGACAACATGGATAGTGCTGACTATGATGATATAGTTGCTAGTGTCGAAAGAGACCTTGACTTGACTTTTAATCGTTATTATACTAATGGTTATATACTTAATGACAGTCCTGGTGAGGTTATGGGTAGAGAAAGCTCTTTCCATCAGGGGTTGTATCTTGGTAAAATTGTCTCTATTGATGGAGAAGACGTTGTGATTGAATTTGTTGATGCAAACCACCCAGTACTGGTTAATGGTGATGGTATCGGTTTTAAGCATAATAATCATATTAGGGGAATTTATCTGGATGAAATTGTAGAACAAGACGAGAAACATATCCATATTAGGACAACACGTGATATTAGGGTAGGTTCTGATGTTTATATTAGCTATTCTAAGAAGTTGCACGATAAACAGAAGCAATATCTTAAAGAGGACATTAAGCCACATACTCCA
The DNA here is from genome assembly GCA_003266075.1 of Methanosphaera sp. rholeuAM74. GTDB lineage: Archaea > Methanobacteriota > Methanobacteria > Methanobacteriales > Methanobacteriaceae > Methanosphaera. Next base: position 1,410 of record MUZZ01000014.1, on the reverse strand, counting down.
ATATCATTGGACGTCATGGTTAATAAGAAGAATAAGCTCACCATCCATGCTAAGTTCATGGCTGAAGATGAGGAGATATCATTTGCATTTGAATCTAATGGAGTGTTAGAGAAGGCTATTAATAGTCCTATTGACGAGGATACGATTATCAGGCATATGTCTAAAGGTGGTGGAACTCCATTTATTGTAGAAGATGTTAGTGTAAGTAATCTTCCAGAGGATATGTTCATTTCAATAGGAAAGATTAATAATATCAGAAGGGATGTGCTTAATCTTGCATCTAAAAAGTTGTTGAGTCATTACATACCAAACCCAGAGCATGCTGGTCGTATTAGAAAACATATTAAGAAGTATGTTAAAAAGGATAAAAATCGTTACAAGAAAGTATCCCATAGTGATTATGTTAACTTGAATGTTTATGTTGATAACTTGGATTCCCTGATTATAGCTAATAGAAATCCCCTTACAAGGATATATTTTGACCCATCATTTAGTTATGATAATAGAAGAGATTACTTTGATAATGTTGAAGGCTTGCTGAGGGATGCATGTAGCATTGCCGTTGATAAGGAGGTTGTCTGGGTATTACCTTCATTTACTTCAGATAATGATTTGGATGAGATTATCAGTATTCATTCTAAGTTGATGGAGGATAATGTTCATGTGTCTATAATGGGTGATTCACCATCACTTACACGTTCATTTAAGGATACCAACGTTTATGCTTCACATAACATGAATATATGGAACAATTATAGTGTTGCTATGCTTGAGAAGAATAATTTCAAGGGTGCTACGATTTCTAGTGAACTATCTAAGGATGAAATTGAAAAACTCGTCGCTAAGTCATATAACTTAAACACTGATCTTGAGTTGATTGTGCAGGGAAATCAGGAGATAATGGTTTCTAAGGATGATTTTTCTAATTTGAATGGTGGTTTTGACTTAGATATTGAAAGTGATGAATATGTTGTCTTAGAGGATAAGGAAAACAAGGCTAAATTTAAGATATTCTTTGATTATAACCATCAAAGTCACTTCTTTAATGATGAGATGCTCTGCTTGATTGATGAAATTGATTATATCAAGGATATGGGTATTACTAGTATCTGTTTAGACTGTAGGTTTACCAAGGAGAGTTATATGTCTAAGATTATTTCATTGTATGTTCAGAGGTTACGTGATGAGAATCCTTCTAGGCTGTATTCTGAGAATGTTGCCAACATTTCATATTCTAAGCTCAACAAGGGAAATTTTAATAATTACAGAGTTCTTGAAGACCTTAAGAGTCAACAAAAAAGAAAAAGAAAAAGAAAATAGGGCTTGATACTTAATATGCTGTGAATTTGAAGTAGTTATTGAGTTTATCAAGCCATTATTCCGATTTTTTTTTTATCCTAAAATGAATAC
>MUZZ01000112.1 GCA_003266075.1 Methanosphaera sp. rholeuAM74 | reverse complement strand
CCCTAATAGAAATACTTGACAACACAAAGACAAATTATCAGTTGAATACTAACGTAACATCCATAACAAGAGAGAACGACTTCTTCCTAATAACATACAACAACGGGCATCTAATAAAATCAGAGAACATCATACTCTCTACTGGCGGTGATTCCTACCCAGAAACAGGTTCAGATGGTAGTGGATACAAGCTAGCAGTCAAGCTAGGACACAGCATCACAGAACACATGGGAGGTTTATCTCCAATAGAAACCCACGAGAAATGGGTTAGAAAACTCAGTGGAATAAGTATTGACGCTAAAATCACGATAAAAGCTGATAAGAAGAAGATATCAACTACAAACTCCTCGATAATGTTCACACATAATGGACTCAGTGGACACGCAGTACTAGACAACAGTATGCTAATAGAAAAGCATCTAAGACAAAACCATAACGTAAAACTAGAATTGGATTTAGCAGAAGACTACAACCATGAACAATTAGACCAAAAATTATTGGATGACTTCAAAGAACATCCTACGTGGGGATTAAAGAGGTATATGCACGAGTATATGCCGAAAAGTATGGTGACAACTATTCTAGAACAATTAAAAATCAGGGAAGATACAAAACTCAACCAAGTCAGCAAAAAGGATAGATACAAAATACGTGACAATCTCAAAAGACTGGAATTCACAGTTAAATCAGTACAGGACAAGCATAGGATGGTAACAAATAGTGGAGTCAGACAAGACCAGATAAACCCAAACACAATGGAATCACGGTTAGTCGATAACCTATACTTCACTGGAGAACTAATAGAAGGATGTGGTATGTGTGGGGGATTCAACCTACAGAAGGCATACTCGACGGGAGTACTGGCTGCAACTACCATAAAAGGGGTAAAACGATGATACACATAAGCTATGACAGAAGACAATACCAGGAGGACATGATAGAAAACATCAACCTCTTTGACAACGTCGTCGAGATAGGATGTCACGTCGGAACATCTACACGAATAATCTCACGCTTATGCCAGGATGGAACAGTATACGCATTCGACAACAGCCCAGAAAGTGTTAAGCCAATGGAACAGTTAAAAAATGAATACCAAAATGTGGAGTTTACACTGGCTGATGTCAGAAGACAGGAAGTACTAACTGAATTTTCACGTAAATGTGATGATATCGACGTAGTATGTATAGATTTGGGTGGAGGCTATCATCCAGACACTGTATTCAAGGTATTCTTTATATGGTCGTCCATACTCAAGCCAAGAGTTAGCTTAATACGCAACAGGGGATTGGCTGACTTTATCAATACTTCAACTACTACCGAAGACATATCCTCCACTGAGGGATTTCTTTCATCATCATCCGATAATGTTAAAATTGAATCATTAGATGAGTTGAAACTATGGACTAGGAATTTGTAAACTATATCTGATTAAATTAATCACATTTAACTTTCCATAATTCTTATTTTTTCATAACACTACACCATCATTAATTAGCTATGTATGTGTACTTCATATTAGTAATGCTTAAATTACTTCATTGGAAATAAACAGATTTCCATTATTAAAAAACAGACTTTGAACATCAATATACATAGCATAACTACTTTTCTGAGTTGAATCACACATAACACATCCCATATTTATAAAAAATTTTTATAGTATATTAATCATATAATTAATTAGGAATAACTATATATTATATTTCATATTGTTATAAAATTGATTATCGAAATTATTTAAAGGTGAATATATGGGAATAGTAGTGGCGAAATTCGGTGGAACATCGGTTGGCGTCGGAGAAAGAATACAGAAAGCAGCTAAATCAGTTGTAAATGAATATATGCGAGATAACAAGGTAGTAGTTATAGTTTCGGCTATTAATAAGACTACGGATGAATCAATAAAACTAGTGAACGAATCCATTGGCGACGTTGTGACAGAAAAACAATTAGCCGGCATATTGTCCATGGGTGAGATGCAGAGTGTACGAATTCTATCAGCAACAATAGAATCGTTGGGAGTCAAATCCGAATACATAGACCCATTTAGTGAGAAATGGCCAGTCGTAACTGATAGTAACTACCTTAACGCAAAGATTGACCGTGAAGAGACAAAAAAACGTGTACAGGAACACATAGTACCCCTACTAAATCAGGGCGTAATACCAGTTATATGCGGATTTCTGGGCAGAGACGACAATGGCTGTGTAACAACCCTAGGACGAGGTGGAAGTGACGTGTCAGCATTTCTAATAGGACACTGCCTAGGAGCTGATGAAGTTGTCATAGTCACCGACGTTAAAGGAGTCATGTCAACCGATCCAAGAAAGCTTAACACAGCAAGGAAACTTGACAAAATCACTGTAGAAGAAATGATAGACCTAGCAAATTATGGTGCACAAGTGTTGCATCCAAATGCCTTAAGATACAAGGACCCAGACATTAAGGCAAAAATTATAAGCTTCGAATATGGGGACTTAAGAGTACAGGGGACTGATATTATAGGACCAGCACATCCAGATGAAAATGTAGTAACAATATCTAAGCTACCAAAGATATTGTCAGTAATAGCAGTTGTTGGAGAAAACTTAATGAGTAAACAGGGAGTAATCGCTGATATTACTAAGAAGGTTGCAGACAATGGGATAAGTGTCTATGGCATATCCACAGGGGAAAGCTCAATAACACTATTCTTCAAGGAAGAGGACGCAACCAAGGCTCATGAATTACTGCATGATCTTGTAATACATGGGGATAAGTTAAGTTCAATTTCTCTAGGACAACGTATAGCGATGATTTCCGTGGTAAGTCATGAATTTATTAATACNNGTATTTGTAGACTGGGATGATGGAGAAAAAGCATATGACTTAATTAAGGAGATGTTAGAATGAATTTGAATGGAACACACGTTGCAATGATAACACCATTTGATGAAAACAAGCAAATAGATGAAGAAAAATACAGAAACCTCATAGACTTCTTAATAGAAAATAATGTAGATGGAGTCTTAGCTGCTGGTACTACTGGAGAATCTGCTACAATTACCCATGAAGAACAACAAAAAATTATTGACATCATGGTAGACCAAGTAAATGGCAGAGTAACCACAATGGCTGGAGCTGGAAGTAACGCAACAAGTGAAGCAGAAAACCTGGTAAAGTATGCTGAAAATGCTGGAGCAGACGCAGCACTAGTAATAACACCATACTACAATAAGCCACAACAAAGTGGATTATATGAACACTNNGCAGTTGATACAATAATAGATGTAGCAAAACTCGACAACGTAGTGGCAATGAAAGAGGCAAATCCAGACCTGAACAAACTAGCATACCTCTTCAGCCAGCTTAAGAAGAATGACTTGTATGATAACTTCACGGTACTTTCTGGTAATGATTCACTGACACTTCCAATGATTGCACAGGGTGCAAAGGGAGTAATAAGTGTAGCAGCAAACGTGATGCC
>MUZZ01000008.1:7116-9519 GCA_003266075.1 Methanosphaera sp. rholeuAM74 | reverse complement strand
AAATGTTTATTTATTAAGCTAATAACTATGGTGAAACAATGAAATTTAAGACTACAAAATTAGAAAATTTATGTGAATTAATTACAGATGGTTCACATTATAGTCCTCCTTCTGAAAATGAGGGTTATTATATGGCTTCAGTAAAAGATATGAGTGATTATAATTTTAAATTTGATGAATGTAGAAAGATTTCAGAAGTAGAATATAAAAAATTAGTCAAAAGTGGATGTGAACCAAAGAAAGATGATGTAATAATATCTAAAGATGGTTCACCATTATCTAATATCTTCATATTTAATGAAAAAGTTCCTATGGTAATTTTATCTTCAATAGCAATTATTCGTACAGACAAAAAAAAGATTCTTCCAGATTACCTGAAATATTATTTAGAAAATAAACAAGTTAAAAATTACATCCAATCTTCTTATACTTCTGGATCAGTAATTCCTAGAATAGTATTGAAAGATTTCAAAAAATTTCCAATAGAATATCCCGAAATTAGTATACAAAAGAAGATAATAAAAATATTATCTGATATCGATAAAAAGATTATGAAAAATATATCTATAAACAATAATTTAGAACAGCTTGTTGAATCTATCTTCACAAATTGGTTTGTAAAATGTGAACCTTTTAAAGATGAAAATTTTATAGAACATTCATGGACAAATTTTCCAGAAAGTTGGGAATTAATTAGATTAAAAGAGATAATTCATATTACTAGTGGAAAACGACCAAGTGCTAAAGAAGATCTTAAAAAAGATGAATTCATTTATCCATTATATGGTGCAAGTAGTATAATGGGTTATGTTTCAGAATATTCTTATAATGAACCAATATTATTAATTGGAAGAGTAGGTACACTTGGAATTGTTCAGAGAGTCGTTGATAAATGCCATCCATCAGATAACACTTTAGTAATCAAGTCAAAATATTATGAATATCTATTCCAAATTCTTAAAAGAATTAATTATGATGCGTATAATACTGGTTCTACTCAACCATTAATTACACAAAAAGCAATAAGCAATATTGAAATTCCATTACCACCATCAAGTGAATTAGATAAATTTGAAAAAATCAGTTCAACGTTATATTCTGAAGTTTATAAAAATAATAGAGAAATACAAAAACTAACAAAACTTCGTGACACATTACTCCCTAAGTTGATGTCTGGTGAAATAGATGTTTCTGAGATAAATTTTGATTAAATTTAAATATATATTCTTCTAATTCCATTTATTTTATCGAAATCTGAGTCATAGGAAACAATATCAGTCACATTAAATTGTTTCGTTGTTTGTAAAAATGTACAATCGCTATAGTTAACTTTGAAGGAATAATATTCATAAGCAGTTAATGCGTTATCAGAATACTCCATTGTTAAAAATGAATATTATCCATGTTATATTAAATTAATCGCTTTTATTTCTATACTTTGCGTATCGTTCCTTTTTTAAACAATTGAAGATTTCTAATAAAACTGTACTATTAATCAGAGTTCTTCTTCTTCAATATATTGAAATAACTTTTTTGTGTCTTTATATTTTTTAGCTTTTTCATTGAGTAAGTATTAAAAGATAACAAGTATCTATAAAAAGCATGTATTAATAATCCCGATATGCTTTTCTTTTTTCTTCAACAGGGTCTATTTCTTCTCCATCTGAAACAATCCCTACAAATTCTTTTAAATTATTACCTTTTGGATTATCATGTTTTAATATTTTTTCAAGATCATCTATACTCATTACTGATTTTTTGGGAGTGGTGTCTCTTTTGATTCCCTCGAGGATATATCGATTTACTAAATCAATTTGTTTAACACCTAGTTCAACAGATTTGATTTTTAATTGTTGTTTAACATCTTCATTAATACGGACAGTAGTTGCCATAATTAATCATCTCTTTTGTATATTAAAATAGTATTTTTGTATATTAATATACTTTATCATTTTATCTGCATAATTAAAAAAATCAACATATAGAAATTTTGATTTTTTTATGGAAATTCTTTATAATCTCCCCATCAGAATTATTTATTTTTATGATTGTTAGAAAATGGTCATAATCTGATATTCCGGATAAATGTCGTTGTATTTAATCCCATTTATTATAAAAACATAGCCGGGTTTCATACAGCATCCCGTGAATTGAAAAGCTTCGTTTATAAACTTCTTCTTCAGTTTATTCTGAATTTGATGCTCTTTAAAGATATCCCCCATCATGCTCAGCAAAACATGTTTTTTAGATAATTCGGATTCGAATTCCCCATTAATCCGGATTTCATCTTCAATCATGATATTTTCTGAGTATATTGTTTTCTAATCCATCAATGACTTTGTTTTGGGGTGTTGTGGTAAATATATATTCTATTTGCCATAATTTTTAAAATAATTATCTGAA
>MUZZ01000008.1:5118-7080 GCA_003266075.1 Methanosphaera sp. rholeuAM74 | reverse complement strand
TTAAGTACAGATAATTAATCATATGTTATGCTGCTGCCACAATGGAGCAGAACTCTAACAGGAAGATGACGGTAATTCATCCATGACCGTTTTTCTTGGCTGGCCATGAGCGTGAGAGTTGAGCGGCTATGAAGTGTTCGGAGGGGGGGATTTGATATGAAGGATTGGTTTGAAAATTTTTCCAGGCAATATTTTGAAAACGACTATTACTATTACTACAACTTTGACCATAACAGGCAGCTGCGTCCTTACAAAGACATTATGGCTGTCGATATTAAGGGTAATGTGTTGAGTGGACGTATCCGCCATGAAGAGCATGAGTTTAACCACGTTGAAATCAGATTCAGAGTATTCGGTGATGATGAGAAGGAGACTCTGCGTAGGATTGTTGACGATAATCCCATCAACACTTTCAAGGTCATTAACAAGACTTTGCCTGAAGAGCTGATGGACTGTGGAATCAGAGTCCTGCCCGAATCCCTTGATGACCTGGATGTCGAATGTTCTTATGACAACGCCAAGGATAACCTGATTGATACGTTATCGCTTCTTAAGGAGTTTAACCGGAGGCTGGAGAGGAATAACTTCTTGATATTCAAGATGAGGGGGTTGAACCTGACCAGAACCATTGATTATCCTGTTAAGGACATCGGGGATATCCTGGATCTTAAATTTAAAGGGGGAGGCTGTGATGGGGGCTTGACTGACTTGTATGACGTCAACATCGCCTTACTGGGAAATGTTGAATATCCTACTAAAGGCTTTGAATTCATCTACAGGGACTTGTTTGAACTCTTGATTGATGAAATCAGCTCGTTTGACAGGAAATATAATCCCCACGCAGCCTACGTGGATTATGATAAGGATTCCCGGACGAAGTTAAGGTCTAAAAAGGCTAAAAACGAGCATTTCATGAAAAAATGGGATGTCGGCAAAGGTATCCATATCAACATCGGCTGTGACTACAATATGATCGGATTCAACCACCTTGGCAGCGAAGAAAGGCTTTTTGCATTCCTGAACGAAGCTAACCAGGTGGACATCGAGGGTATGGATGAAAGAATATCATTCATGAGGGACGTGTTGGAGCTGACGTACACGCTGGTTGAACATAACTCCATAATGCCCGAAGTATTCAGAACGGAGAAATCCTACCAGATTCGCTGGATTCCCTCATTCTATAATAGCGGCGTCATAAGCTACTGTGAAAGCTACTATGGGGATTGCCCTGATGATTTGGTCACATTCAATGATAAACCCCTTTCGGGGGAGAACCAGGTCACCATACTTGTCAGCCTGATTATGAATGGCCTGATAAGATACGCCATCAGAAAAAATGGGGTGCAAGGCTTTGAAAACATCCCAGCCACCGCCTTCAAGCTATTTAGTGGAGAAAAGTTAAGCCTGGAAAACGGCGTGTACAAAAGCAGCATCCGGAACGTCTCAAAGCAGATTTCAGCGTTCTGCCTTAACGAGCTGGAATATTCATATGCGATGTTTGTAGACGACGACCTGGATATCGAGATAAAGATAAAGGATGATGGTGGCTATAAAAGTTTCAGAGATGCTGACCTGGAGCAGCTTGAGAACGTCAGAAAAATATATGACCTGTTCACCTATTACAATATTGAAAACACGATTTATGAAAAGATTACAACCAATAATAAGGGCTTTCTGACCTTCATCGAAAACGTGATGGAACTGCTCCCATACGTCAACGTCGAACTGCATAACCCATTCAATATTATTCACAGCAAATTGGAGCTGGTTCTGGACATAGGCCTGGATAAGGATGATTTCAGATTGGATAGAATCAAAGACCATTATTCCTGGAAAATAAGGCTACAGGATAAGATGCTACCCTTCGAGAGGTTCGATGAGATAACCGATGACATGAACGGACTGATAAAGGTTGATGATGAGATACACGTCGTCGACGGATACTCCTTCCGCCACCTGAAA
>MUZZ01000008.1:0-4994 GCA_003266075.1 Methanosphaera sp. rholeuAM74 | reverse complement strand
ATCAAAAGCGGCTTCGGAAGCATCCTGGCAGACGACATGGGGCTGGGTAAAACCGTGCAGGTACTCGCCACGATCCTCTACTTCAAGGAAGAAAATCCCATGGAAAGCGTTTCATCACTGATTATAGTGCCGCCGACATTACTGTCTAACTGGCAGCAGGAAATAGAGAGATTCACCCCGGAACTGTCCTGCCACATCTACCATGGCACTGGGAGATCATTCCCCTCCGAAAGGCATGACATCATACTGACGTCATACAGCATGGTACGCCAGGATTTGGACATGTTCCTGAACGAGTCATGGTTTATCTGTGCGGTAGATGAAGCACAGAACATAAAAAATCCCGGCACAAAACAGACACAGGCAATCAAAGCCGTGAACGCATTCAACAAGATAGCGGTAACCGGAACACCCATAGAAAACAGGCTGACAGACTACTGGTCAATATTCGACTTCGTAAACCCGGGATACCTGTCCACCCTGGAAGACTTCAAAACAAGATATGTCAAGCCTATAGAAAAACTGGGAGACGAGAAGAAGTTGGAGAACCTTAAAAGGATAGCCAAGCCATTCGTACTGAGAAGACTTAAAAGCAATGCGGAAATCAGGAGGGAACTGCCGGAGAAGTTTGTCAACGACATCTACTGCAGCCTGACAAAAAAACAGATAAGACTATACAACAACCTCCTGGATGGAACATTCAAAAGCATAGCCGACATGAAAGACATCGAAAGAAGGGGAAACATCCTGAAACTGATTACACGCCTGAAACAGACCTGCAACCACCCCGGACAGTACCTGAAGTCGGACAACCCGAAAATCACTGACTCAGGGAAAATGGAGCTTTTGGTCGAAACTCTGGAAAACATACTGGACATGGACGAAAAGGTGCTTGTATTCACCCAATACGTTGAGATGGGCAAGATAATACAGAAACTCGTATCAGAGAAGCTGAAAACAGAGGTACTCTTCCTGCACGGCTCACAGACGAGAAAAGAAAAAGCCCGTGTCATCGACTCATTCCAAGAAAAGGCGGAATATAAGATATTAGTGGCAACGCTGAAGACGGGTGGAACAGGGCTGAACCTGACGGCTGCACAGAACGTCATCCACTACGACCTATGGTGGAATCCGGCCATAGAAAACCAGGCAACCGACCGTGTACACCGGATAGGCCAGGAAAATGATGTGATGGTCTACCGCTTCATCACAAAGGGTACGCTCGAAGAAAACATCGACAAGATGATTAAAAGCAAAACAGACCTGGCAGAAAAAAGCATCAGCACAGACGAGACCTTCATAACAGAACTCTCAGACGATGAGCTCAAGGAGATATTGAGGTTGAGGATATGAATGGGTATGATAGCCTACACCATGCTCAAATAGATGATTGTTGAAGTATTCCCCCCATAAACCCATTTTTAAATTCGTCATGGGGTGTGGACTCTCTTTAGCCTATTTGAAAGCACTTCAAATGGGGCATACCCTGATTGTATCTCCACCAATTAATTTTTCATCGAACAACATGAAAACAGGGGGTTTATAGAACTCTTTAGGAACTTAGAATATAATGAGTTCGAAAATAGATATCACATTTTTCGTTAATTGTTAATCATCAACCATAATCATCAACCAACACCCTTTTTCTATTTTTGATTAAAATGCCCAATATAACAAAACAAGACCATTGAATGATTTTTGAAAATTAATCATCAACCGAAACATACATTAATCATCAACCATGTAAATTTATATTGACTAGTGTAATATTGAAGTTGATATTATGTTCAAACCCCGATTTACGTATACACACAGGATTGTGAATTATATAGCTAAAATTGCTTCTGCCAGACAAGCAATCAGTGATGCAAAGATAATTCCAGTATATGCTGATAGATTAAAGCAGGATGCCCTCATAAAGTCTTCACATTATTCAACATCGATTGAAGCAAACCCCCTGAAATTAGATGAAGTGAAAACACTGATTATGGACGAGAAAAGAGCGACTACGAAGGCAGAACAGGAAGTGTTGAATTACTTCAATACATTGAATCATCTGGATATCTATGCAGATAAAGGCATTACGAGAAAAGCCCTTTTATCATTGCACGGGGATTTGACTAAAGACCTGTTGAGAGATCCGGAATATGAAGGCAGATTTAGGGATACGGACGTAATCATAGGCAACATTCATGCCAGAAAAATTAATCACATAGCACCAGATGCCGAGGAGGTGTCCTGCCTGGTGGATGAACTCTTAGACTGGCTAAACAATGGTACTGCTGAAATGTATCCCATTATTGTCGCAGGAATTCTTCATTACGAGTTGGTGCGTATCCACCCATTCATTGATGGCAATGGACGTACCAGTAGGCTTATGACAAATCTGGTCCTGTCGGTTAGCGGATTTGACGTTGACGGCTACCTAACCTTGGATGAATACTATAATCAGGATAGACAGTCTTATGTTGAAGCACTCAATAGTGCAGATAAGAGCCGTGACTTGACTGCCTGGCTGGAATACTTTTGTCAGGCAGCAGCATATTCAGTTGATAATGTTAAAAGAGAAGTGCTGATTTTAGCCCAAAAAACGTTGAAATATGAACACACCACCGTATTGACTGCGAATGAAATTTCAGTACTGACTTTTCTTGAAGAAAATGGGCATATTAGAAATAGGGATGTTCAAAAGATGTTGGACATTTCCGCCCAGGCCAGTTATAAAATCCTTAAAAAATTGATGGACATAAACTTGATTAGAAGTCTTGGAAGGGGCAGAAGCACGGAGTACGAGTTAAAATGAGATCTTTTCACTAGTGTTGAACATCAACCATTATTAGGACAGTTTCTTCCAGGTTTTTCTTCGCTATATTTTTATATTACGAAGTAAAAAAATTTTGAGATTTAGGTTCAAAGTGTACAATTATGAAACTAAGAATGAAAGTCAAAATTTATCCCTATGATATATAATAACTTATTATCGATGTTTAATCGCTTGTTCTAATAATGTTATTCTTTCATCCAATTCATCTAATGTTATTTCAGAAACATTATTTAAGTTCCCATTCTCAAAAGTTTCTATTTCTTTATTGTAAAATTCAGCTTCTTCATCAGAAAATTCTTCATGTTCTTTATAATAATCAATTAAATGATTTATAACATCGTCAAAAGTATCTTTTTTAGAAGCCAATTCAGATAAAACATTATGTGTACTTACACTTATTTTGATAGTTTTCATCATCATTGTTAACACCCGATAATAGTATACTTAGTATGCTATGTAAATTTCAGTAATCAAATATTATCTCGGAAACATCAATCTTGTCATCATATTCCCTAATCTTCCTGTTGGTGTGCCGGGTTAATATTCTGGATGTGAGTGTTGTCCTACCCACGCCGGAAAGAATAAAGCATGAGGATGCCATTATTATGCTATTGACTTTAGCTATATTTAATCAATAATCTTAGAGAAGAAAAAACACCAAGTAACATCTACCTAGAAAAGAGACGCAGCATATAACAGTGCTACGAGGACACTTGACCTTACAGGAAACAGGAATACAATAAGAATAACAGTACCCACAATCAGTGCAAGCATAGAGAGAGCATACCCCTAATAACAGCAGCAATTATTCAACACATCAAATATAATAGTCATATAAAACAAAAATATATTAAGTGTTAAAAGATGACAACCGATTATTTTAAGTTTGAAGACGAGGAATATGATTTACCACTACTCAATGACGACCCAAGATTTACAGCGGAGAACGTGGTAATTCTAATAATAGGCTTTTTAATAGCCTCAGCAATACCCTATTTAATACCATCCACAGGCAATGGATTGATTAAGGCAGTGCTCATTACTATTCCACCACTACTGGCCGTATTGTACGTGTTTAAAGATGACATGTCCAACATCTTCAGAATGCCTAAACCCAGAGACATTATAGTAGTGATAATCGGTTTTATACTCATGCTCGCAGTTGCGATGATAGCAGATATTATCGGCAGTACGCTAGGAATAGCCAGCCTGGCCGACAATACAATAAACGGTTCACCCCTAGTATTGATTATATGTGCCGTAATCCAATTACTTGGTGAAGAACTCATTAAATTCATACCATTGATTATCATAACAGCATACCTGTACAAATCAATAGGAAGAAAAGCGGCCATCATAGTGGCAATAATCATATCACAGGTACTCTTCGCACTCTTCCACATACCCTACGGATTTGCAATAGGCTCCCTGTTATTGCATATAGGATTTGGTTCAACAGTACTGCCATTTGTGTATGTCAAAACCAAAAACCTTGTATTATGTTACATGATATTTCTTTCCAAATTCATGGTCGTTTATGCCATCCACATATTGGGAATATGAGACTGAATAGAAATAATGCAATATAACCCTACTCATCTGCGACATGAAAAATAGTTAATTATTTCTGGGTTCTAGCCATCATCAGCCCAATATTATTTCAACTATTTGATTTAAGGCCTCCCTTGATTCGGGAACTAAAGGATAAATCGGGTAGACATGAGTCATTTCCTCACCCACAAACAATTTTACGTCGACGTCGCTACTACTCAGTTTATCGTAAAATTTGATGATGTCCGGATAGATTATTTCATGAGTTCCCACAAAGATCGCAGTCTGGGGAAGCTGGGATACGTCGCCGAAGAGCGGACTTATCCTGTAGTCCTTAGGATCCAAATCGCCCGCCCAGCTTTCACCCAATTCACGAGGACCCTCAATCCCAAGTGCAGGATCACTGTCTGCATAATCATCATAATCTCCGGACATGGATACGTCAACCCATGGAGATATCAGAATCAGATGCTCCGGCTGTTCAAATCCATTACTTGCCAGGTATTCAGAGAAAGCTGCTGACAACCCTCCCCCGGCGGAATCACCCATAATTGTTATTGGCTTGCCTACCTCCAATGAGAACTTATAAAGATCCTCGACAATCCTATATGTCTCCTCA
>MUZZ01000020.1 GCA_003266075.1 Methanosphaera sp. rholeuAM74 | reverse complement strand
AAATCTGGTAGAAAAGTTAACTTCAGAGTAATCGTAGCTGTAGGAAACAAAAAAGGATACGTTGGATTAGGTGAAGGAAAATCTCAGGAAGTAGGTCCTGCTATCAGAAAAGCAGTGGACAATGCTAAACACAACATCATCAAAGTCAGAAGAGGATGTGGAGACTGGGGTTGTGTATGTGGAAGAAAACATACAGTGCCATTCAAAGTAGAAGGTAAAATGAGTAGTGTAACAGTTACCTTAATCCCGGCACCAGGAGGAGTTGGACTTGCAGTAGGAAATGTGGGTAAAACCATATTATCTCTTGCAGGTATAGCAGACGTATGGTCAATGACTAGAGGTCAAACACAAACCACAATCAACTTTGCACGTGCAATATTTGAAGCACTAAAACAATTATCCAGCGTCAAATCCAGTGAAAGAGATCTCAAAGCTCTCGGAGTAATCGAATAATTTTTGAGGTGTAAAGATGTATGCAGTTATTAGAATACGTGGAAGAACTGGAATAAAAAGGAATATCGCTGACAACCTTGACATGTTAAATTTGACAAGAATCAGCCATGCAGTAGTTATACCAGACACTCCTAGTTACAGGGGAATGTTACAGAAAGGTAAAGACTACATTACTTGGGGTGAAATCACAGAAGACACCTATAAGGTCTTACTATCCCAGAGGGGAAGACTACCAGGTAACAAAAGAGTCACTGATGAATACGTCGCAGAAAATACAGACTATGCTACTGTAGACGAGTTAGCTGTAGCACTATTCAACGGTGAAACAACACTCAAAGAATGTGGATTAAAACCAATATTCCGTCTAAGTCCACCAAGAAAAGGATACGAAGGCACTAAGAAAACCTTTGTTGAAGGTGGATCACTCGGTTACAGGGCAGAAAACATCAATGATTTACTGCTTAAAATGATTTAAAAATAAAGGTGTATATTATGATAAGAAAAACCAAGAAAATCAGAAAACTACGTGGTTCAAGATCAGTTGGTGGAGGATGTACCAAAAAACGCAGAGGTGCAGGACACCGTGGAGGTCGTGGACAAGCCGGTGGTAACAAACACCACTGGACTTGGATGGTTATAAACGACCCAAAACACTTTGGTAAATATGGTTTCAAACGTCCACAGAAAACTATTCAGAAATTCAAACCTGTAAACCTTGGATACATAGATAATGAAATAGAAGCTTTATTAGCAGATGAAATTGCAACCAAAGAAGATGGACAAATAGTGCTTGATGTAACAGAACTTGGATACAACAAAGTATTAGCCAAAGGTTCAATATCCTCTGCAATGACTATCAAAGCACCTATGTTTTCCAAAGGAGCTATTTCAAAAATTGAAGAAGCAGGTGGAGTAGCAGAAGTCATATAACTTTGATGGATTTCCATATTATAGCTAAACGGAGATTAATTAAAAATGTCAGCATTAGACAGTCTTAAACCATTTTATTCTATTCTACCACAAGTTTCTAACCCTGAGAAGAAGCTTGGATTCAAGGATAAACTAAAATGGACAGGAATAATATTAGTACTATACTTCATATTAGCTGAAGTATCATTGTATGGTCTAAGCCCAACAGCTATAGATCAATTTGCACAGTTAAGGTCAGTAATGGCAGGTAGCTTCGGTTCAATCCTTACTCTAGGTATTGGTCCGATTGTTACTGCTTCAATTGTAATGCAGTTATTAGTTGGTGGAAAACTGATTGATTTAGATTTATCTGCTCAGGAAGATAAAGCAGCATTCCAAGGAACTCAGAAATTATTAGCTATAATCTTCACATTATTTGAAGGGGCTGTACTTGTACTTACAGGTTCACTTCCTCCAATTAGTGGAGAATATACTGTTATACTCATCCTACAGATGGTTCTAGGAGGAATCATGATTATCTACATGGATGAGGTAGTAAGTAAATGGGGATTCGGTAGTGGTAT
>MUZZ01000314.1 GCA_003266075.1 Methanosphaera sp. rholeuAM74 | reverse complement strand
ACTGATTCAAGCGGACGGATTACATATTTCAGACAAAGTGCAGGGAACAAGACCGATGGCCTATTGTGGATTGAGGTAGAGATTATAGATTAGGTGTCAGGCACCGAGTATTCCGGCAGGCGCGCACCATTTACCCGATAGGGTTCAGGGCGCAAAACTGTAAGAGTGGATTCCAGTGGAATTACCTGGAAGACTTGCTTCCACATGGCCTGCCTCGGAGTGGAATTCAAATTTACACTTCACAAGTATTTTGGGGGACACCGGTGCAGGATCCGTTTAGTATTGATTATTAGTCGTATTTGAGCTATAGTATGAGATGTTCACGGATTTTAACTTTATGGTATGAACCCGATGTAAAGGAATCTCACCGATATGACCCGGAATGCAATGCAACGTTCACTTCGTAAGTATCTGCCATGGATGCTTTGTTTGCTGACGCTTGTTTTTGCGATCGGAGAGCAGGATCGGCTGATTCCGAAGAATGTGTCTGCTGTGATGAATGCAGAATTGCCTGGAAGTACGCTTCTGTGTTCAGACTCGAAGACCATTTTTCAGTTTGTCGAGCATTCGCAGGAAGTGGGCGGAGTCAGATCCGTTCAGACAACTCTTCAAAACGAATCCGGAGTGCAGCTGCGGCTGCAGCACAGTCATGTTTCTCTTGTACTGTTGCTTCTGCTCAGCGTTCTGATTCGTATCCTGGCTGCTAAAACCAGCAAAATAAAAACGGAGCGGGAGAGCAGGAAGAGCTTTCCTTGTGCTGTTTTTTGATGGACACAAGGGGNNGCGGTTTTGAACATCGCGTGGTTGTGGTCATAACGCATCAATGAAATACTCATCTAGAATGCGTGTGCATTTCCAGATGCAGAAATCACACAGTACGGGAATCTGATTTCCTTGCATGCAGCTCCCCGAATTTATCTCATCCCTCCCTGCATATATGCAGCAATACCACGTCTTCCGGCATCATTTCCACTTCAAAATTCAGCTCTTTTTCCATCCCTGCGTACTGCCTCTGCAGACGGATTTCCGGAATGCAGCGTTCCTTCAGATACTGCACGTCGCCGGCCGTCAGCTGTTCAGAGAACTCAAATTTCTCCCACTCATCCAGAATACTCCCCGATACGGATGACAGTAC
>MUZZ01000310.1 GCA_003266075.1 Methanosphaera sp. rholeuAM74 | reverse complement strand
TCTAAAAGTTTTAAGTGATTAGTCACAACGGTCGATGCTAATCGGTTATTAAATGATTAGTCAAAATGTCCAAATATTTCAGAAAAAAATATTATGTGAGATGAAAGAAAAGATGAAAAACGACAAGAAAATATTCTTAGCACTCACACTAATCATAATGCTACTAGGAGTAACAACAGTCGTAGCAACCAGCAACGACACAACCAGTAGCACAGACGTAGTGAGTGACACACCCATAGCATCAGATGTAAGTACTGATACTATCAGCACACAAAAAGTAGTACAACCAACTACTAATGAAAAAATAGTGGATACAAGGAATAAAGAAACAAAAGAAGATAAAAACATTAAAGAAGACTCCATTACAATTGATGGGGTCGAATACACAAATATTGTTGAAAATCAAGAAATCAATGAGGATAATTTTAATAATATTGTTACAAGTGAAAATATAATTATCAATAATTGTGTATTTAATTATGAAGGCGAAAATGGTTTGATTAACTGGGAAGGAACGTCTTTAATAAATAATTCACTTATCAATAGTGATATAGTTTGTTATGGACCAATATACATATATAATTCGCAGTTATATGGTATGATTTATTGTGAAGATACTGTGTATGTTGATGATGATACAACATTTGGTTATAATTTTGCTATGAATGCAAATTCAATCCAAACAAACAATACAAGACTTAAAGAATTTCTGGGAATACATGACCCAATAATTATTGATGGCAAAGAATATTATGATATTATCGAAAATCAGACAATTAATGAACCTGTCACATATACTAAAAATGTATATATTAACAATTCAACATACAACAATGATAATAGATATGCATTACAATTTGATCATTATCAAAAAATTTCAGTAATAACTAATTCAGTTTTAAATACTTATTTATTAACGTTAGATGGAGAGATTTGGATAAAGAATTCTACATTAAGTGGTGGTTTTCTAAATTATGCTAATGTTTATATTGATGACTCAGTAACATTAACCGAAAATTTTTATTTAGATAATGATGGAAATTCTTTCACAAATTCAGAAGGTAAAATATATACCAATAACTCATTATTAATCCAAAAACTATCAGAAATAGGAGTTAAATATTACGATATGCCTATTGATGGAAACACAGAAATAAATGATGTGGTTATCTCTGAAAATATGACTATATTAGAATCAGGCAATGTTACAATCAGTAATTCTATTATAAATGCAAAAATAAATAATAATGGTAACATAACTCTATTTAATTGTAGTTTATCTAATAATGTTATGAATATTGCTGGTGTATCTTGGAGTACTAATATTAATGGGTTTTTAGTAGACAACAAAGGGAATCTTTCATTAGTTGACTGTTACATCGAAAATAATACATTCAATGGAAGTGACGTTTATGCTGGTGCTATTCTTAATAACAAGAATGCCGCGTTATCTTTGAATAATACGAAATTCAATAATAACGACGTGGGGGATGTATCTAAAGCAAGTTTGTGTTTAATTCTTAATTTGGGTACTATTTCTTGTTGGGATAATTGTGAGTTTGTGAATAATTCATTGAACTCATATAATGATCTAGCAACAATTGGGTATACTCCTGATGAGTTCACATTAAATGTTACTAACTCATTGTTTGAGAACAATACGGTTAAAGTGTTTGAAGCAAGTAATATGAGTATTAGTGGTTCTGTCTTCAATAATAACAAGTATGTATTCCTTGAAGGTGGTACTCCTGGTGGGGGAGAAGAACCTAGTGGTATGGCTATAACTGCAGCTAACCTGGTAGTGGAGAACTGTACGTTCGATGCTAATGGAATTATTAGTAAACATCAATACGCATTTTTAGGTGGTGATGGTGGAGCAATAAAGGCAAGTAACTTAGTTGTCAACAACTCTAGGTTTACGAACAATATTGCTGATACCATGACTACTTGGAATTCTAGGAGTGGATCAGGAGCGGCAATTAGTGTAACTTATGGTGAAATATACAATAGCATATTCGAAAACAATACTGTGTCTAATCCATCTACCAAAAGCATACCAACTATAGACTCAGAATCCTATGGGCTGGATACAGAGGGTGGACTACCAGGTAGTGGGGCAGACATATACTCAACAGGAAACATAATCATCAAAAACAATACCTTCACCAACAGCCAAGCAAGTAATGCTGCAAGCTCTGTATACTCATATGTTATATCAACGAGTTGGGAACAAAACAACATAACCATCACAGACAACATATTCACCAACTGTAAATCATCATCAGATACTATTGTAGTAGAACAATCAGGACTACCAACAGACATACTAATAACAAACAACACATACGCTAATAACACAATAAACGACACACTAACACTAAACATACCTGAAAAAATCTACACAGACCAACCAACAACCATAACTGGAACATACCAAATATTAAACACATCCTTCTACGATGCAGACATACTAGAAAAAACACAATTCAACATCTACATCAACGAAGAACTATACCAGACAGTAGACACACTAGAGTTCACAATCACGCCAACAACAACCGATAACCTGATAATCACAGTCCAGCCAAGCATATCCAGTACCAGAAAATCAGCAAGTATCACACCAGTAATGTTAAACTTCACACTAGAACCAATAACAGCAACCATAGGAGAAACAACACAACTCACGACAACAATAACCACAAGCGAGGAAACAGAAGTCAATACTGGACGAGTCTACTTCAAAGTCAACGGAAAAATACTACGAGACTCAGAAAGTGGTAGAATCCTGTATGCTGATGTAACAGATGGAACAGCAACACTCGACTACACAGTACCAAAAACGTGGAACGAGGACACAACCATAGAAGCAGTATTTGCTGGTAATGATGAATTACCACAAGTAACAAGTAACACGGTAACTCCAACAATCACAACACCAGAAGCACAGGAAACAGAATTCGTAGTAGAAGATGCTACAGCAACAGCTGGAAGTGAAGTGACAATAACAGTCACAACTAAGAACCTAGACTCTGGTAAGGTAGTACTCAAAGTCAATGGTAAAACAGTCAAATCAACCGATGGTAAACTCTATGCTAAAGTAGCTGGTGACTCAGTAGTCTTCACTTACACAGTTCCTAAAACATTGAAGGCAGGGGATTACACTATTAAAGCTGTCTACACTAGTGGTGCTACTAGGTTGGAAGCTGATGCTAAGTTGACTGTTGGCTAGAATTTAATCATTCTACTCAATACTTAATCTCCCATTTTTTTATATTTTTTTTAGGTTGTTTTTCGTGTTTTTAGTTATTAATTCAACGTTGATATCTCTATCACTTTTTATGGTAAACTTGTATTCTATACTAGTATTATATTTACTTTTATTTTGTATGTTAAAGCTTAATGTTATCTTATTTTTTGTTTTTAGTGTTTATATGTCCTCCCCCCCCCCCC
>MUZZ01000063.1 GCA_003266075.1 Methanosphaera sp. rholeuAM74 | reverse complement strand
GTCGTTAGTATTGATGTCGTTAGTAAATTCCATATTATCATTAGCTGATACCAAACCTAATGATAAAAAACTAAAAACTAAAATAAATATTATCATATTCTTATTCATAAATTCAAAAGCTCCTTTAAATTCATCAATAATGAAATTACAAAGAAATATTCAAAGAAACTTCCCAATAGATAATATATGAAGAATATAAATCAATTAATCAATAACAACATAATAGTTCTTTAAAGTAGGGAATATCACAATCAGTTAGACAATATTAGTACACTTAAATTGTCCTAAAAATAATTTTAATATAGGTCTAAAAGATGTGCTTTATAAAACTTCAAATATTCTGGATTCATTACTGTGATACTATAGTTTATGTATCCACGAGTATTTAAATATTATTGATTAAATTTTTAAAAAATTATTAAAAAAATTATTAAATAATAATATGCATTATGTTTTGTTATTAGTACAGATTGTGTGATAATTGTCATGTTATTAAAGTTGAACCTATTTTTATTTTTTTATAGGAAGACAATCCCTATACATATCTCAATATAACACATAATTGCATCGACGCAGTTTAAAGAATTAAAATGGAATATGTCAACACGTTCTAAAAAAATTGAAATATAGGCTAATCACTACTATTAGAAGCATTAACCTTAGAATTATTAGTTTTATGGGTATTAGTGGCAGGAGGTTTCACATCATTGAATTTGCCCCCGCTGACGCTACCGGTCTTAGAGTTTACCTCGACTTCACCTATTACCTTGCCGTTATTGGTGAATGAAATCTGGTAGTATTTGACGCCGTTGGCGATAAATGTGCCATAAATATGTGCAGAACCCTTAACATTATTTTTCTTGGCCCAAGTGTTTGCGATGGCAATTGCTGAAGCCTGGGAAATGCCGGATGATGAAGCACTGCCTCCGTTATTCTTCTTGACAGATGAAGAGCTGCCAGAAGAGGAAGCACCACTCTTCTTGGAATCGGCAGAAGCCTTTGAACCTGATGAATGGTCATTGGATGTATCCTTAGAATCACTACCTGAACCGGAAGATCCGTCACCTCTTGAAGCATCATTCACACCACTACCGGAGTCATCAACATCAACAGCATCACTGGCAGGTATATCCTCTGTTTCGACGCTAGTCAAACTCTCAATACCACCATTAGTAGTCACATGATATGTGGCTGCAACAACTCCTATGAGAGCTACAATAGCCACAGCCAAAATAATCTTCCTATCCAAAAAACAACCTCCAAAAATAAATACTAAAGTGTATGTATATCACTCCTACTATTTATTAGTTTTGAAAAAGAATCATATAACACTACAGACAAAACAAATAACATGAAAAGAAAAGGAATGACAAACTTACCCCTACACACAGACCATACGCCAAGGTGGCTATGGAACCGGATGGTAAAACTATCAGGGGCAATCACTGAAGTAATACTCGAGGAATATGGAATAAATGAATTCCTAGAAAGAATATCCAACCCATACTGGTTTCAGGGATTCTCATGTGTAATAGGATTTGACTGGCACTCATCAGGAACAACGACAACCACGTGTGGAGCACTAAGGGCAAGCCTGAACCCACAACAACATGGGATAGCAGTACTCGGGGGAAAAGGCAAAAACTCGCTGAAGACACCCCGGCAGCTTACACAGATGGCGGACACATTCAACATAACAGACAACTCACTGGAAAAGCTGATACAATCATCCAAGCTGTCGGCAAAAATAGACAACTCATGCATACAGGACACCTACACCCTCTACCAGCACAACTTCTTCATCACCGAGACAGGGCAATGGGCGGTAGTGCAGCAGGGAATGAACCTGCAGACAAAGTATGCAAGAAGATACCACTGGATAAACACGGACATCGACAACTTCCTCGAAACACCACATAGTGGAATAGACTGTGAAAAAGAAGAAAAAGAAGCCCTTGACATGTCCTCCCGTCAAAGCAGAGAGGCACAGGAAATAAGCGTAGACCTGATAAATGACAACCCGGAACACCTACGCCAATACTTCAGAAGGAAAGACCCAAAACAGACGCTTTTAACAGACTTCTACCCAGACAGGAGAGATGAAAACCCCGACCCCACGGGATACCACAGGCAAACGCAATTCACGATGCCAGAACACCACCCCATACTGGATATGGACTTGTCGGAAAGGGAATACAATGTACTCAAGCAGGCCTATGAAATACAACCGGAAAACTACCAAGAACTAATATCACTAAAGGGCATCGGACCAAAAAAGATAAGGGCACTGGCACTAATAAGCGACCTCGTATACGGAAAAAAGGCTAGCTGGGAAGACCCGGTAAAATACAGCTACGCACATGGGGGAAAAGACGGATTCCCATACCCGGTCGACAGAGAAGTATACGACCACTCAATACACACGATAAGGGAAGCACTGGAACAAGCAAAAATAGATAAAAAAGAGAAACTGCAGGCAATACGGCGACTAGACAAACACATACAATAGGATAAAAGATAATTAATGGGGATTAATATGACAGCAGCATGGCACTATTCTTCATCCAGGAAAGTGATAAAATAATCATCGTTTACAGCTTTTTGATGATGTTCCACCCCCTGCTGTTTTCTACTTCCTTCTTGAATTCTTCCAGTTCTTTTATCTTGTTTCGCAGTTCTTGGTTTTCTTGTTCCAGTTTTCTATTCTCCTGTTCCAGGTCTTCGCTTTTGAATAGTAGTTGTCCGTATTCTATGCTTAGTTTTTTGTGTGCGTTTATTTGTTCGTCTAGTTGTTGTCTTAGTATTTTGTTTTCTTCATCCATTTCCATCACGTTCCTATTATGATTATTTTTGTTTCTTCATATAGTAACTTTTATTATTTGCGTGTTAAATATATATTAATTAAGTATACATTTTTAGTTTAATGAATTATATATTGGAGGAGATTTTCTTGGTTATATGGACTAGCGAGATTCTAACAAGTCTTATTAATACTGTTGCTCAAAGTTTGCTTATACCAGTTCTTATAGTCCTTGTGGTTATCATTATATGGACTCTGGTTGAGATTGGTATCATCGTTGCAGAGTACTCGAAGAGGGCTAAGATTACTGATGAGCAGTTGGATGCTATTGTGACGAATGTTTCCCATGCAGAAAATACCGACCAAGTTGAATATATCATCCGTAGTTCTAATCTGAACAAGGAGTATGTCGACGTACTGCTTAAGGTGTTGGGTGGTCACAGATTTACTGATAATACTAGGGAGGCTTATTCTCGTAAGGTTATTGATTCACAGGAGTTTGTCATGGGTCGTACCCTACGCAGGACTGATATTATTTCAAGGATTGGTTCTGGTTGTGGATTGCTGGGTACTCTCATTCCATTGGGTCCGGGTCTTGCATCCCTTGGCAGTGGCGATATTGCTACTTTGTCTGCCCAGTTGATCATAGCATTTAACACTACGACTGTCGGTTTGGCTGCATCCCTTGTTGCCTACGTGATGGGTAAGATTCGTAGGTCATGGTATGATGAGGATATGTCGAATGTTTATGTTATAGCAGAGGCAATTGCGGAGAAGGAATTATGATAAAAAAGAGTGGTAAGCCGGGCTTTTCTGAGGCTGAAGATTCTGATCCTATGGCTAGTATTGTAAATATGGTGGATATCATGTTGGTGTTGGCCGTCGGCTTCCTGATTCTCGCCATCACATCTGTCGGTGTCGGTCAGCTTAACTTCAACCCTGACGGTCAGAACTCTTCCATGCCCTTGCAGGATTCAATCAATGTTTCTCAGGGTAAGGAAGTTCCCAACGATATTCAGCAGGGTGAAGAGTCTGGTTCCGGTTATAACAAGGTCGGTAGTGTCTACCGTGACCCTGATACGGGTAAGATGATAATGATTGAGGGTTAATATACTCTCTATCATCCAATTTTTCCCCTTTTTCTCTTTTTAACTATTTTTTTTAAGTGTTTTTTCATATTATTCATTTAATTTTAAAACTTTATAAGTAACAACTTATAAAATATATATTATTAATTAATGATTTTAGGGTTTCATCACAGCAATTTTGATGTTAGCCTACTCTGAATTAATTAAAATAAATAAAAATGAATGGTAGAATGCATGATAAAAATATTAAAACAATGTTTTTATTAACAGTATTATTCATACTACTGGTGTCGGCTACGTCAATCTCTGCTAGCAATAACACCACAACAGATGATGCTATGAATAATACGAACGTTTCTACTTCCATACCTATAAAAAGTAATGTAAGTATGGATTCAAAGGCAAATCAAACTAATAACACTAAAATAATAGCTAATACAAGTAATCACAGTAATCTATCAAAGACAGAAAGGACAGTTAAATCCTATCCAGACTATGATCCATATGGTAATAAGGAGGTTTTAATATCATTCACTGATATTTTTGATGGTGATGTAATATATCCTCATGATAGACCATTATCTATTAAATTATCTACGACTTATGATGATGGTGTATATGGAAATAGAGAGCATCCATTCAGAGGGAATTTAACTGTTACTATCAATGATAATCAGACATTTATCATCAAAGGAAGCCGAAACTGTGAGTTCATTTTTAATCCGACTACTGAAGGATTACAGAACATTAAAGTAGCAGTACTTGATTCTAGTGATGAGCCATACTATGGTGAAGGAGATGTATCATTCACTTATTATCGTTTTGACACACGTATAGTTAACTTGGATGATACGGCTACGGGTCATGTAGATGAAGCATTAAATATTAGTTCATACCTACAATATGATGATATTTATACTGGCTTCGTTAACTTTGAAGATGAAGCAAACGTCACTCTTCAAATCAATGATGAAGTTATACCCTTACTCGTGGAGGATGGTATCATATCATATAACTACACACCCCAGAGTGTGGGAACATATAATATCACGTTAACATATGGTGGAGATTCCTATTTCAGACCATCAAATAAGTCATGGAATTACACGGTTAATCCATATGAGACGGAATTAGTCATTGATAACATTGACGACTTCGACAATACAGTATATGTTGATGATGGTGTAGTGTTTAATCTCACGTTAAGGGATTCACGGACTAAGAAGGCAATACCTAACGCAGAGATAAGGGTTCGGCATGATTCGGACGAGTATACCATTACAACAGATGATGGTGGTCATGTTAGTATCACTAACTTCTCGACTACTGCAGGGCTTCATACAATAGACTTTAAATACGATGGAAGTGCTATTGCCACTCCATCAAATAACACGTTAAGCTTTGAGGTATCTAAGAGGGATTTAGAGCTTACATTGGATGATATTGACTCGGTAACATTATACTCTCAGGCTCTGATTCAGGGTGACGTGCTAAACTTGTCAGGTAATGACGATGTTGAAGTAGTCATAGTAATAGACGACCAGAACTATACGGCAAGCTTTACCAACCAAACACACTATAGTTACTACTACACGGCACTCAGCGTGGGTACACACAATGTAAGCGTATACACTGTTGAAAACTATAAGTACCTGCAATCCAATGTGGTCAATTCATCATTCACGGTTGAAAAGATTAAAACATGGATACATCTTGATGACAGTACGTTCTCCGGCATTAGAGACTTCAGCGTTGATGATTCCATTAAAATGATTGCACAGCTAGAAACTGGTGATGATGAAGAGGATTCAGGAAACATCCTCCTATTCAACATTACTGGTGATGGTATTAGTGATGATGAGTTATCATACAACGTTGTGCGTAATGCTAACTGGTATCACATACAATTTACGATGATTCCAGCAGGAGAGTATAATATAACAGCTTATACTAGGGATACGGATAACTATATGTACAGTATGAACTCTACTATCATCACAGTCCATAAGGGGGATGTCATGATAGACGCATCCCTATCCGAGGATAGTGTAGCATTATACTCTAATATAACCTTGGACGTTTCTCTAGAAGACTCAGAAGGTGAAAAGCTAGTCAATCACCCATTTGTCATAGAAGTTGATGGACAAACTTTTGACACAAAAACTGGTGAGGACGGCTTAGCCACATTCACATACCAGACACAGCATACAGGTAACACCATGGTAACAGTGAGAGTTGATGAAAGCTACAGCTACTAT
The DNA here is from genome assembly GCA_003266075.1 of Methanosphaera sp. rholeuAM74. Lineage (GTDB taxonomy): Archaea > Methanobacteriota > Methanobacteria > Methanobacteriales > Methanobacteriaceae > Methanosphaera. The sequence continues at coordinate 13,463 of MUZZ01000063.1, read as the reverse complement.
GAAAGTACTAGGAACTTAACCTTCAACACATACCTTCTAAACACAGTAATAGAAGTAAACGCAACTGATAGCATAGTAGGTAAGAATTCTACGATTACAGTAACACTACTGGATGAATTGTCAAACAAGTTAAACAACCAAACACTAATGATAGAAGTAAACGGTCAGACAAGCACAGTAACAACAGATGATACTGGATGTGCAGTAATCTTGTATCCAACAACTAGTGTAGGCTTAAACAACGTCACGGTAACATTCAATCCTACAACGAAGTATAACATGACGAGTACAACTACACAATTCAATGTATACCGGCATAAGACTATCATAAACCTGACGACAACGGATATCAAGATTAACCAGACAGAAGTGTTAAGTGGTAGCCTAAGTGATGAAGACGGTGAGCCTCTAGCCAATGCACTAGTGGATTTATCAGTTAATGGTGATGTAATCATCATCCCAACAGATGAACTTGGCAGATACAGCTACGAGTACATACCAGTAAATAGTGGAATGCATACTGTGACCGTGGACTTCTACGAGGACGACTACTACAATGACTCCAAGGTAGAGGACTCATTCAATGTGACAAAGTATGATACAACGCTAACAGTAGACTACACTCCAATCACGTATGTGCAGGATAGTGCAAGAACTAGCATACAGGGAATATTAACAGATGAATTAGAAAACCCAGTGACAGCAGCCAAGATAAAGCTAGTCATAGATGGTGGTGAACACGACGTTTACACTATAGAAGATGGATCATACCAGTACAGCTACAAGACAACAGTTAACGGCACAAAGAGTGTGACGGCAGTATACGGTGGAGACAACTATTACAACCCATCCAAAGATGTGCAGACGTCATTTAGTGTAACATTCAGCACACCAGATGACACTCCAGTAGATAATCATACAGACGATAATCCAACAACCAACAATACTCCAGCAACCAACCAAACTAACACGACAACAGACAATAATAGCTCCGAGGGTTCTGATGTGAACATAAACGTGACAAATGGTACATCAGAAAACAATAACGTATCCTCAAACATTTCGGATGTAACTGCTAATCATACCAATACGACAACAAACAACACTAACACAACTGCGAACGTGACAAACACGACTAGTAACATGACAAACACCACACAAAGTGATACAAACACTACTGGAAATGCTACTAACATTGATATTAACGCCACTAATAACACTAATGTCAACAATACTAATGTAACAGGAAACAGCAGCGACGTTGATGTAAACTCCACTACAGATACTAATATCACGGATTCGGATGTGACAGGCAATGCCAGTGATGTTGATGTCAATGATACCAATGGTACTATTGTCGATAATTCTAATGTGACTGGTAACAGTAGTGGTGATGTTGTAAATGGTACTAGTGATACTAATATCACTGATTCTAACATAACAGGTAATGGTAGTGGTGTTGTAACCAACAATACTGATAATACCACAGTCAATGCTACTAATGTAACAGGTAACACTAGTGAAGTTGTAACTAACGGCACTAATGGTACTAGTGTTGATAATTCCAACGTGACTGGTAATAGTAGTGGTGATGTTGTTAACGGTAGTAGTGATACTAATATCACTGATTCTAACATCACTGGTAATAGTAGTGGTGTTGTAACTAACAATACTAATTCTACTGCGGTTAATGATACTAATATGACAGGTAACAGTACTGATGTTATAGTTAATGGTACTAATGGTACTAATATCACTGATTCCAACATAACAGGTAACAGTACTGATGTTGTAACTAACTCTACTAATGCTACTGGTGTTGATAATTCTAATGTGACTGGTAATAGTAGTGGTGTTGTAAGTAATGATACTGGTGGTACTAACATCACCAATTCAACGATTACTGGAAATACTACTAACACGACAGAAAACAGTGCTAACACTACAATTGAAAACTCTAATATAACTACTAACAATACTAACTCTACAATTAATCAGAACAATACTAACATTACAAATGTCACAATAAATGATACTAGTTCCAATAACACTGTAAATTCCACAAACTCTACCCATACTAATGAGAATATCACCAATAACACTGTAAACAATACTACAATAGATTCATCTACTGAAAACGGCACACAACCAATTTCTGGCAATGTGACTCCAAACGCAACGGATGTCCCATCTAATGTTACTAATAACACGACAGTGGTAGATTCTAATGATACTAAAACATCTGATGAGAACATAACAGGTAACACTAGTCCACCGGATGCTCAGAATTCAACGTCTGACCAGACAGATATAGAAAACAGTACTGTAGCTGAAAACGAGACGCTTAACAATACCAATGTCACGAGTAATGAGACCATTGAAGATAGTAATGTGACAGAGGATGTGACTGCTAATGATACAGTCAACAACACTAATGTCACGGAGAATGATACGGTAGTCGACAGTAATGTCACAGAGAATGCTACTGTTAATGATACTGTTGATTACACTAATGTCACAAGTAATGATACTATTGAGGATAGTAATGTCACGGAGAATGTGACGGTTAATGATACTGTCAATAATACCGACGTTACTGTTAATGGTACAGTTGAAAATAGTAATGTGACCGAGGATGTCACGGCTAATGACAGTGTTAACAGTACTAATGTCACGGAGAATGTCACGGTCGTCGATAGTAATGTGACCGAAAACGTCACAGTTAATGATACTGTCAATAACACTAATGTGACTACTAATGTAACTATTGAGGATAGTAATGTCACCACTAATGTGACTGTTAATGATACTGTCAACTCTAGTGAGAATGTTACTATTAATCAGACGACGAATGTCACTGTGGGTGATAATTCTAGTGTTGTCAATCAGTCAAGTACTGATGTTAATAATAACGCGGATATGAATAATGATAGGCAGCATGAGGATTCTTCTGACTCTGAGGCTGGTGATGGCTCTGATGTTAGTGATGATAATATTAATACTAATCCTGTTGATGTAAGTGGTGGAGATAATCCTAGTGGTAATCCTTCTAGTGATGACACACAATCAGAGGATAACTCTAATGATAATCCTGAATCTAGTGAAACTCAAGAGAGTGAATCTAATCCTAATCCTAGTGATAGTCAGGATGTTAGTAGTGTTTCTGATAATAGTCAACCTGTTAGTGATGTTGCTAGTGTGAGAAGTTCTGTTGCTAGTACTGCCTCTTCTGGTGTTGTCATGGCTTCGGTTGCTGATGTTGCTAGTTATGCTATTGTTGATAGTGTGGTTAGTGATGCTGCTGTAGAAACAGTTGATAAAAAGGCATATGAGTTATCTGAGATGGATACATTCTTTGATGATTTGAAGAACTTTGCTAAGTATTTCATCTTCATTTTTGGATGTATTGGTATTGGATATACTTATAAGATGAGTAAATAATTTATTTATTTGTATTTTTTCTCTTTTACTCCTAGTTTTTATCTGGGAGTTAAGGGGACTTTTTTTTTACAAAAAATTTATTTTTTAGGTATACCTAAACTATTTATATTTCTGAAAACAAAATAAATACTATACAATAACCTCACAACCAACGGAGGTGAATTACCTATATGAACAATTTCATAGAATTTAAAAACGTAACAAAAGAATACAAATTCGGAGACAATACACTAAAAGCAGCAAATAACCTGAACTTCACAATAGACGAAGGAGAATTCGTAGTAATACTAGGACCATCTGGATCAGGAAAATCAACACTACTAAACCTCCTAGGCGGACTAGATAACCTCACAACTGGAAAAATAATTGTAGACAACAACGAAATATCATCATACAACGACAAAGAACTAACAAAGTACAGAGCAAAAAGCATAGGGTTCATATTCCAATTCTACAACCTAATACCAAACCTCACAGCAAAAGAAAACATAGAACTAAACAACGACATACTAGACAGGAAAGTAGACTCACAGAAATACCTAAAACTAGTCGACATGGAAAAACATGCAAACCAATTCCCATCAGAACTATCCGGTGGAGAACAACAAAGAGTATCCATAGCAAGAGCATTATCAAAAGAACCGGCAATGCTACTATGTGATGAACCAACAGGTGCACTTGACTCCAAGACTGGATACAACATCATCAAACTATTATCAGACCTCTCAAGAAAGGACAACACAACAGTAATAATAGTAACACACAACCAAGACTTAGCAGAGATAGCCGACAAAATTATCTACCTAAAAAACGGCATCATAGAAGCAGTAAAAATAAATGAAAATCCCAAACAAATAGACCAACTGGAATGGTGAATAATATGCTATTTAAGACGATGATAAGAGACTTCAAAGAACACAAGATGCAATTCATATCAATATTTCTCATGGCATTTCTAGCCATCGTAGCATTTTCTGGCATAGGAGCAGAAGTAGCTGGAGTATCACAATCACTCACATCATTCTATGATGACACAAACTTCGCAGATGTATGGATCTACTCAGACCACCTAGACAACAACACACTAGAAAAAATAAACAATATATCATCCACCACGCAAACAGAACGTCAACTGACTATCCCAACAGTCGCTGACATGGACGATGACCCCAGCATAACACTCCACGTCATAGAAAAAAATACCATATCCAAGTACTACCCAGTAGACGGAGAAGATATAAACCTCGACGATAAGGACTCAATCTGGCTCGATAAACGATTCACCGATGCAAGAGGACTTAAAATCGGAGACAAGATAAAACTCAAATCCAACAACATCACAATAGAAAAAACCATTAAAGGTACAGGTTATTCTCCAGAATATGTCTACTCACAGTCATCCAAAAGCATAGTACCAGACTTCAACCTACATGGATTTGCATATATGTCAAACAAGGCATTTCCAATAGACGATGTTCCATACAATGTGGTCTTAATAAAGACCAGTGACAACACAAGCACCTACCAGGAAAAAATTGATGAAAACATCCGGGCTAACTATACTACATATCTTCCACGCAAAGACCAATCAAGCCATGTGCAGATAAACTCAGAGATAGAACAACACGAAATGATGGGCAACATGATGCCCGTAATATTCATAGTAGTATCACTACTAACACTACTAACTACAATGACACGAATGGTAAACCATCAGAGAACACAGATAGGCACATTAAAGGCTTTAGGCTTCACTAACAAACGATTATACATACACTACGCATCATACGGATTTATGTTAACAACACTTGGATGCATCCTCGCATTAATAATAGCTCCGAGAACTATCCCATCAATGTTTTTTCCATCCATGAGTAGTTTCTACACGCTACCACAGTGGAAGTCAGGATTTAACATCACATTCATCATAGTATCATTGCTACTTATACTGGTATCGACTCTTTTTAGCTATATTGCCACAAGAAATATTGTCAGCCAGTCTCCATCATCCACCTTGCAACCACAAGCCCCAAAGTTTTCATCCAGAAGCCTACTTGATAGGACTACACTTTTTGAACGCTTAGGATTCAATTCACGCTGGAACATACGTGACATTAAACGTAACAAGCTACGCTCACTAGTGGTAATCGTATGTGTCATGGGCTGTACGATACTGTTAATATCAGCCTTCGGCATGGATGATGGTATGCATGACTTGTCTACTTGGCAGTATGGTGGCATCAACAATTATAACTCACAGATAGTTTTGGAGGAAAATATTACATCTTCACAGCTGGATAAGATAACTTCCAGTGTAAATGGATTGGAAGTGATGAGTAAGCCCATAGAAATCAAGGTAAACGATACGAAGAAAACCGTAAACCTGAATGTATACAACAAGAGTGATTATATTACTCCGACTGATACTCATATGAAGAAGATTAATCTTCCTAGTGATGGGGTTTCACTTACTGTTAAGACTGCCGATATTCTCGGAGTAAAAAAAGGTGATAATATAGAATGGCACTTATATGGTGATGATAAATGGGTAAACACTACCGTTGATGAGATATATGCGGATCCTGCTAATCAGGGTATAACAATCACCCCATCGAAGCTGGAGGATTTAGGATTTAACTTCACTCCGACGATGATAGTGACCGACATGAAAGTCAATGATAGCTATGATGGGGCTAGTAGTGTCAACACTATGGATGACTTACTCAACAGCTGGAATGAGTTAATGGACAATGCTATTCTACTTGTAGCAGTATTCTTGATTTTGGCTGTATGTATTTCTGTTGTGATGCTATATAGTCTTGGTATACTGGCATTTTGTGAGGTTGAGCGTGACCTTGCAACTCTCAAAGTATTGGGCTTTGATTCTAAGAGTATAAGACGATTATTTTTAACTCAGAATCTCTGGTTGTCTATAGTGGGTTTTTTATTGGGTATTCCTTTGGGTTATCAGGTTTTAAGGGTAATGATGGATACTGCTGGTGAGACATTCTATTATCCTATTAATTATTCACTTAAAACTATTGCTTTGTCATTTGTCATTACTATTGTCTTGTCTTTTGTCGTTAATTTCCTGATTTCTAGAAATATTAATGATGTTGACATGGTTGAATCTCTCAAGAAGCAGAGGGAATAATCTTTTTTGTCTTTTTTTCTATTTTTTAGTTTTTTAGTGTTCATAGTTTGATTTATGTTTTTCACCAAAAGTATATTAATAACTTAGTATATACTTAGTAATACTAATTATGATTAACACAATAAAATACGAAAAATTCGTCAATCAATTAAAACAATTTATCGAAAAAGAAAAACTGCAAAACCAATCAACACTTGGTAAAATATTGAAGGTCAATAATGAAATAATAGATGTCTCCCTAAAAAAGCCTATAAAGTTACCACTAAATACACATCTGGAAGTAAATAAAATTCAATGCACACTACACAAAAACAACCAAAAAAACATACAACTAAAAACAAAACACCCACAACACTTCCAGAAAAACCAAACAATCAAGATAAACAACATACAACAAGACATCATCCTCTCAAAAATACAGCAAACCCTGACAAACATAGAAGAAAATAAGATAAACCAAGAAAACAAAGAAACACTAAAAACAATAATAAACCAACAAAAAACAACATACACACAAAAAAAATATACCAACAAGAAACTAAACCCAAAACAAGAACAAGCCGTAAAAAAGGCAATAACAACCGAAAAATTTCACATAATCAAAGGACCACCAGGAACAGGAAAAACCCATACTATCACCCAGATAATAAGACAACTATACCAAGAACAACAAACAATACTCCTGACAACCCACACACACATAGCACTAGACAACATACTAGAAAAACTAGATGACATACCCCAACAAGACATAATACGACTAGGAATAAATGAAAAAATAGCACCAACAACACAGAAATACACACTACAAAAACAATTACAACAACACCCAAAATACAAACAAATACAACAACTACAACAACAATCCAAAACAACGATAACACACAACAACAAACAAACACTACTATCCAAACTAATAAACAAGATAATAAACACAGAAGAAATAAAAATACAACAACTACAAGAAAAAGAGAAAATAGAAGAACAAGAAAAAACACGAGAACAAATAGAGAAAATAGAATCACAAATCCAAGAAGAACTACTAGATAACGCTAAAATAATTGCAACCACAGTAATATCATCATCAAACTACCTAACAAGAAACATAGAATTTGACTACACAATAATGGATGAATCAAGTCAGATACCAGTATACTTAGCAATAATACCACTAATGAAAACAGATAAATTCCTACTAATCGGAGACGACCAACAACTACAGCCAATATCCAACAAAAACGCATCATACTTCCTAAACAAATCAATATTCAATCTCATGATAGAAAAATACCCCAAAAACCATACATTTCTAGACACACAATATAGGATGAACGAGAAAATCTCACAAATAGCAAGCAAACTATATTACAACAATAAATTAAAAACACATGAAAGTGCAAAGAAAAAGCAAATACAACTAACTAACAACAACTACTACCTCCTAGATAACAGCACAATAACATTCATAGACACAACAAACACAACCTACAATGAGGATGTGATATCAGGGGGATGTCAGAACACACACGAAACACTTCTAATCCTAAAAATAGTGGAAGCACTAATAGATAACCAAATACGAGAGGATGATATCGGTATAATAACACCATATCGTAAACAAAAACTAAATATACAATCACATCTAAGAAAACATAAATACAACATAGAAACAGATACAATCTACAGGTTTCAGGGAAGAGAAAAAGATGTTATAATAATCAGTTTCTGCAAAAGCTCCTATAAATCACTCACTACATTCCAGAAGAAGTTTCTGGGAAACACTAATCAACTAAACGTGTCTATTACACGTTCAAGAAAAAAATTAATAATAATCGGAGATTACTCTCTACTATCAACTGATGAAAACTTAAAGGCATTCTTGGATTCTATATCACCACTAGACATGATATACTTAGAGGATATAATACGTTAATCATCCTTTTCTTCTTCTCCAGGTGCTAACTGTTTAACTTCTGTAGGTATACGATTGAATAATCTGTCAATAAGGCTCATATTCTCTAGTTTACCCATTGCATAGGAGTATTTCTCCAACTTTTTCATGGCTTCGTTCAGTTCATCTTGTTGTTTGTTGAGAACTTCTTGTGTATGTTCTCTCTTATTGACTAGCTTTTTATATTCTTTTATCTGATTGTCATACTGTTGTTCTGTTGTCTCGAGGTTCTGTGCAATTTCATTTTTATCCTTGGTTAATGTTTTACGCTCTTCTTTAAGTTCTTTTATCTCTTCTACATTATTTTTCTTATCGTTTTTGAGGTCTTTAATCTGGTCTTCTAGTAACTTATTACGTTTATCTTTTTCAGCTATACTTTCCTCATATAGTTTCTCTTTATCCTTAAATGAGTCCACATCTTTTTTGTACTCATTTACTTTGAGTTTTAAATCCATTAGCTCGTCAGTTAACTCTTTGTTTTTTGTTGTTAAGTCCTTATTGTCTTGGCTTATCTTATTTAACTCATCACTCTTACTTTTAAGGCTTGTCTGAAGCTTGTTTTCATTTACTTCGAGTTCTTTGATGGATTTAGTTGAATGTTGTATTTGGTTTGTGTCTTGTTGTATTTTATTCATCATTTCCGTATTTTCATTTTTTGTCTTTTGTAATTCCTCTTTGATGTTTTGGTTTTCATTTTTTTGTTCATCATATCTTGACTGGAGTTCGTTTATTTTTTCTTTCAAATTGTTGATTTTATTTGTGTATTCAGTGTTTTGAGTCTTTAATTGGCTGTTTTCGTTGTTTATATTGTTCAATTGATTTTTTAGTTTTTCAACTTCTTCTGGGTCATTTTCAATTCCATTAATATAGTTTATTAGGGCATTTTCTATGGCTTCTCCTTGCTTCTTATAGGTTGTACCATATACTTCTTCTATTTTTTTCTGGAATCTATCCCATAAGCTTGTTTTTACTTGAATACTTTTTCGTACTATTTCATCTTCAGACATTTTTATCTAAATCCAACATTTATTAATACTATTTATATTCTATGTTGTATTTAATGTTGTATTATTTTTTCCAATAATTTTATATATGATGAAAAATATAACAATTGTTATATTGTGTTAACTACAAAAACTAAAAAAACCAAATAAAATAATAGAACAACAAAAAAAACATGAAGGAGTAGATAATAATGGCATACGAGATAAAAAACAAAAAAAATATAGCGACAATAGGACTACACGTAGGACAAGAACAAACAGATGAAACAGGCTCACGTGCAGTACCAATATACCAAACAACATCATACGTATTCGACGATACAAAACAAGCGGCAAATAGATTTGCACTACAAGAAGTAGGAAACATATACACAAGACTAACAAATCCAACAACAGAAGCATTCGAAAAAAGAATGGCTGCAATAGAAGGAGGAACAGCCGCATACGCAACATCATCAGGAATGAGTGCAATATTCTACACAATAATAAACCTAACTGAAGTTGGAGACAACATAGTATCAGCAGATAACCTATACGGAGGAACATACGAACTATTCGAAAACACACTAAAAGACCTAGGACGAGAAGTAACATTCGTAGACTCACAATCCCCAGAACAATTCGAAAAAGCAATCAATGATAAAACCAAAGCACTATACGTAGAATCAATTGGAAACCCAAAACTTGACATACCAGACTTTGACACAATATCAGAAATTGCACATAACCATGGTATACCACTAATAGCAGATAACACAGTGGGAATAGGATCAGTAAGACCATTCGACCATGGAGCAGACATAATTTCATCATCAGCAACAAAATACATAGGAGGACACGGAACAACACTGGGTGGAATAATCATAGAAAAAGGAGACTTCAACTGGGATAACGGAAAATTTCCAGGCTTAACCGAGCCAGATGAAACATACAATGGCTTAAAGTTCTATGAAGCACTAGGTCCAGCAGCATTCACCACAAGAATAAGAGCAGTCTTAGGAAGAGACACAGGAGCAGTACCAAGCCCATTCGGTTCATTCCTACTACTACAAGGACTAGAAACACTCAGCCTAAGAATAGAAAAACATGCACAAAATGCACTAGCTGTAGCAAAACACCTCGAACAACATCCAAAAGTAGCATGGGTAACCTACTCAGGACTAGAAAGCAGTCCAAACCATGAAATAGCTAAAAAATATGCAGAAAAAGGATACGGTGGAATAGTATCATTCGGATTAAAAGCAGGATACGATGGAGCAATAGAATTCATCAACAACACACAACTACTATCACTACTGGCAAACATAGGAGACGCTAAATCATTAATCATACATCCAGCATCAACAACACACTCACAACTAACCCCAGAACAACAAGAATCCACTGGAGTAACACCAGACTTAATCAGGTTTTCAGTAGGAATTGAAGACTTAGAAGATATAATTAATGACATAGACCAAGCATTAGAAAAAGTAAAAGACTAACTAACAGTACTAATCCAAAACTCATAGTCCTCATCCTTTTCACTTTTTTTAACATAATTTAATTAACCTTTAACTTTTTAAAACGGTAAAATCCAATAGGTTATTAATAAGTAACAACATACATTATATATAAATAACACTATGGGGGGATTATATGGCTTTCAGAAAATCAATAGGAAATGTAGAAACACAATATTATACAATCAATGAAGACTTTGAACTAGAAACAGGTAGTAAACTTAAAAATCCTACAATAGCATATGAAACCTATGGTGCACTAAATAACAAGAAAAGTAACGTAATCCTAGTTTGTCACGCTTTAACAGGTAGTGCTCATGCTGCTGGCTGGCATGAAGGTGATGATAAACCTGGATGGTGGGATATATTCATAGGACCAGGCAAACCCTTGGACACTAACAAATACTTCATAATATGTTCTAATGTATTAGGTAGTTGTAAAGGATCAACAGGACCAGCATCAATTAATCCAGATACAGGCAAGGAATACGCATTAGATTTTCCAATCATTACTATTAAAGATATGGTTAATGCAGAAAAAAAACTATTAGACTACCTGGAGATTTCATCATTATTTGCAGTAATAGGTGGATCTATGGGTGGAATGCAAGCACTTGAATGGACAGTATCATATCCTGACATGATAAGTAATTCAATAATAATAGCATCTGGTGCTTACTCAACAACACAACAAATTGCTTTTAACGAAGTTGAAAGAAGAGCAATAATCGAAGACATCAACTGGAATCAAGGTAATTACTATGATACAGGAAAATTTCCAGAAAAAGGATTATCACTAGCTAGGATGATAGGACACATTACCTATCTTAGTAATGAATCCATGAGAGAAAAGTTTGGTCGAAAACTACAGGATAAAGAACAATATAGCTACAACTTTGAAACAGAATTCCAAGTAGAAAGCTATCTCAAACATCAGGGTTTTTCTTTCACTAAAATATTCGATGCTAATAGTTATCTGTATATTACCAAAGCTTTAGACTACTTTGATTTACGTGTAAATAACTCTTTAGAAGAAGGTTTAAAATCAATTAAATCGAGGATGCTTGTCATTTCTATATCATCTGATTGGTTATACACAGAACAACAAATAGAAGAAATAGTGATGGCATTAAAAGCTATCAACATCGACGTATCATATTCTAAACTCAACTCAGAATACGGGCATGATGCCTTCTTAATAGAAAATCGTCAGCTAAGTTATATCATTACTAACTTCTTGTCTAAAGCTCATGTTAAGGATGTCATGTCTACTGAAGTTGCTACTTTACATGAAACAGAGGGTATAAAACAAGCTGCTGAGTTAATGTTAATGAAAAATAAGACTCACATACCTATAGTTAATAGTGACCATAAAATCATAGGTATTATCACTGCATGGGATTTAGCTAAAGCAATAGCTACTAATACTACCAATATTGATGAAATAATGACTAAAGATGTTCTTACATGCCACCCTGATGATTCAATATTCGATGTTTCTCGGAAATTAAAAGAACACGATATTTCAGGATTACCTGTAATTGATGACTATAATAATGTTATTGGTAGTATCACTACTGCTCATTTATCAAATCTGATAGATAAAGATTAGTACATTTTACTCTTTATCTTATCATTATTTATTTTAATATTTACAATTTTTTTATGATGTAATCTATGTTTCATTTGATTTACATTGTTGTATTCTATATTTACAAACGCTGTATTCAATTTATCTATGTTGTATTTCATATTACATAATATGTTTCTTGTTGTATTTAAAGGTTTCCCATGTTGCATTATATTTTTTTCTGTTGCATTATTTTTCACCTATGTTAGATTTCATATTTTCTAAGTTGCATTCATTGTTTCATTATGAATTCATTGTTGTAATTATTCCTTAATATTTTTCTCTGTTTTAATGATAACTCATTCTAATTCATTATTTTTTCAATGTTGTTTTTATAAAATTTAACTGTTGCAATGTTTCATTCTATGTTGTTTTCCTGAAATAAATGTTCGATTAAAAAAATTAATGCTGTATTATATGTTGTATTATTTTTTAAATGTTGCTTTCAATGCTGTTTTAAATTTGAATTGTTGTATTCCATGTTGCATAGGAAATATAATGTTGCATTGAATGTTGGCTTTCATTAAAGAATCAAACATAAATATTTCCAAAATAAGCGTTCCAAAAAATTAGGATGAAAATAATCAAATGTGTTTTAAAAAAGTTGGTTTTTTAAAAAAAAATTAAGATGAATCAAATCATCTACATATCTTCAAATCTGTCTTCAAGTTTTTCAAGGACACCTGGAAGACTAGTGTATTCCATTTCATCAGCAGGTAATCTGTGAGGTTCGAATGGACCGTGACTTCTGATGTAAGTTGCGATTTTAGCAGCTTGTTCA
>MUZZ01000222.1 GCA_003266075.1 Methanosphaera sp. rholeuAM74 | reverse complement strand
TCGAATCCCACCTTCTCCGCCAAAAGAGAACGACGCATTGATACAATGTGTCGTTCTTGCTTTTTGCCTTGCTATCAAAGGGTTTCAGCGATTACCTGTTCTTTAGCAGGTGATTTTTTATATATTTTTTTCTGATTCTCTTCGAACCCTGGGGTTCAATTAGTTTCAGAGTCAAATAAAAGGTTTCAGATTAGGTATAAAAGTTTCAGAATAGAAGGCATGAGAAAAGAGCCCGTGCGGGCTCCTTGCTCTAATAAATCCTGAAGCTGTATTCTTTGCCGCCGGCCATGATGAAGCGGATGGTTTCATCACTCCCGACTAGGACCTTCTCTACCGTGATCCGCCAGAGCACAGGGTCAAACTCTAGTGACATTTCATCGACGGCCTCAAGGCAGGTGATGAGTTCATCGACGGAAACGGTCTCGATTTTCATTGCGCTAAGCTTTTCTGCAATGGCATCTCTCTTCGTCTCCAGCGCCTGGAACTGATCATAAAGGGTATCATACCTCTGTCGGTATTCTTCCTCAGTGATGGAGGCTGCGGCGTTGTCTGTGATGCACTGCCGGAGAGCGCTTTCTGTTACGATCAGATCCTGCCTGGTATCATCTAGTTCCTTCTCCAGTTTTGTGGGATCAAGGCATGTCTTCTTGAAGTGGCTCATGTTAGCGATGACGGAGTCGCGGTCCTTCAGGTGTCTGCCGAGGGCCTCGACAAACCATTTCTTAATGTCGTCCTCGTTCAGGGCTGGAGTAGCGCACTTTTTTCCTTTGTACTTATTGTTGCACTGCCAGACGACCTTCCGGTATTTATCATTGGAGTGCCAGACCTTGCTGCCATAAATACACCCGCACTCTGCGCAGATGATCTTGCCTGAAAAAATGCTGGCAGAGCGAGTTGGAGCTTTTTCGCGCCTTTCCATTTCTACCTGCACCATATCCCATTCCTTAGGAGGGATGATCCACGGGTGGCTGCCGGTCACGTAGTACTGAGGGACTTCACCCTCATTGACCTTCATCTTCTTTGTCAGGTAATCCGTGGTGAACGTCTTCTGAAGAAGGGCGTCGCCTTTATATTTCTCATTTGTCAGCATGGAAAGAAGTGTGCAGCTTTTCCAGACATCCTTGCCGCTCGGCGTTTTCACGCCGTCTTCTGTCAGGCCCTTAGCAATAGCGTGAAGGGATTTGCCCTGCATGTATTCCCGGTAGATCCTGCGGACAACTGCCGCCTCCTCTGGGACGATCACGGGTGTCCCATCTGGACCTTTTCTGTAGCCGAGAAAGTTCCTGTAAGGCATGCTGACCTTCCCATCGGAGAAGCGTTTTCGCTGTCCCCAGGTGATGTTTTGGGAGAGGGATCTGGATTCCTCCTGGGCCAGACTGCTCATAAGGGTGAGTAGCAACTCGCCCTTGGCGTCGAAGGTGAAGATGTTTTCTTTTTCAAAATACACCTCGACACCTTTCTCTTTCAGCTTCCGGATGGTGGTCAGGGAGTCTACAGTGTTTCGGGCAAACCTGCTGACGGACTTGGTGATGATCAGATCGATCTTACCTGCAAGCGCGTCAGCGATCATGGTGTTGAAGACCTCTCTCTTTTTCATCATCATTCCGGAGATGCCTTCGTC
>MUZZ01000130.1:5296-5418 GCA_003266075.1 Methanosphaera sp. rholeuAM74 | reverse complement strand
CTTGTTGACATTGAACCTTCAGGTAGGTTGATAAACTCATAGAACACTACTTCTGGTGGTCTGTTATTGGATAATTTTAATGCTGTGCTTAGTTGTTGTGCTGCTAGTTTATGGTCTGCACC
>MUZZ01000130.1:4906-5163 GCA_003266075.1 Methanosphaera sp. rholeuAM74 | reverse complement strand
TCCCATTTGTACAAGTTCATCTTAATGTTTAAATCTTTGAGTGTGTGTTTGATACCGTCGAGACAGTGTTCAACGACTGATTCGAATGCATCTATGAGTTTCTGGTCTTCACCCTGCTCATAGCGTTGGAGTATATCCTCTATTTCAGCATTGTATGATGGATTTTTCTCTAGTTCCTGATTACTCTTATAGTATACTTCGCCTATTGCGTGGTCTATCTTCTTATCCTCATCTAGTTGGAAGTTGAATTTCTTCAT
>MUZZ01000130.1:0-4832 GCA_003266075.1 Methanosphaera sp. rholeuAM74 | reverse complement strand
CCATATCTTCTGTCGATGTAGTTGACCATTTTTGTTGAGAATAGTGTGTAGTCTATGAAGAAGTTCAGGTATGGTCCAGCGGTTTGTACTTTGTTGAAGTATAGTGGTAGTTTCACGTGACTTTTTATTTGCTCGGCAATTTCTACTGGTGACTTCTGCATCTTCTTTGTTAGCGTGAATGCTATGTTTGTGGATATATCACCCAGTTCTGGGTTTGGTGGCTCTTCAAACACAATCTCTTCATCATACTTTATCTTCATCTTAGTTAATGCTTCTAAGATACATTCCCTTAGTTCTGATTTTAGCTTCGAGTACATATTATTATATCTCCTTTCTTTAGTTATAATCCTCTAAACAATAGTGTTATATGTCCTATCTTCGGAATTACTATTAGGTGACCCCCTATTGTCAGGACTTTAGCAGTTATCCTATCTGGTGTAACGAGGTATGGGTCGGCTTCTTTGTTGTTATCTCCTTTTATGGTGAAATACTTTGTTCCATTAATCGTTTCTACGTTGATTACCCTGTGTATTACGGGTTCGGAGTACCATACTGCGTCATAGACTACTACGTCTCCGACGTTTACATCCGTTTCAGGGTTGAATTCCTGTACTCCTAGTCCAAAGAGGTTTGAAGTTTCCGTTGCAACTATGTCTCCACGGTAGAATGCTGTTTCCATACTTCCTGAGACTACTACGTTCAGGTGTGCTGATAAGAGTATTGCAATTATTATTATTAATGCGTATGAGAGTATTTCTTTTGGCCAGTTTGTTTTTTCTTGTTCTTTCTGTTCTTTTTCACGTTTACGTTCTTTTTCCCGTTTTTTCTTTCTGTTTCTGCGTTTTTGGGACAATTTCATTCACCTCCAAGTTGTTATTTTTGTTTTGTCATAATCTTATTTTAGTACTGCTCCTTTATCGGCTGAGGTTGCTAGTTGTTGGTATTGTTTTGCCCAGCCTTTAAGGTTTCTTTCGACGTGTTTGACCTTGGATAGTCGTTCTCTGATTTCGTCATCTGATAGTTCTAGGTTTATGCTTCTTTCTTTGACGTTTATTGATACTATGTCACCATCCTGTATTGCTGCTATTGGACCATTTTCTGCTGCTTCTGGTGATATGTGTCCTACACATGGTCCTCTACTTCCTCCAGAAAATCTTCCATCAGTTATTAGTGCGACGTGGAATAATTCTCTTCCCATGATTGCTGCGGTAGGGTTTAACATTTCCCTCATACCCGGTCCACCTTTTGGTCCTTCGTATTTTATTACTACAACGTCACCATCTACGATTTTACCATTTTCAATGGCTGTGACACATTCTTCTTCTGAATTGAATACTTTGCATGGTCCTGAGTGTATGAGCATGTCCTCGTTTACAGCTCCTTGCTTGATTACTGAACCGTTTGGTGCTATGTTACCGTATAGTACTGCTATTCCACCTTCATCCCTTACTGGTTCATCGATGGTGTGTATTACGTTATAATCTATGTTTGTGACTTCTTTCAGGTTTTCTGATACTTTCTGTGATGTTACTGTCATGCAGTCAGTGTTTAGCTTGGATTCTAGGTTTTTCATTACTGCTGGTATTCCTCCAGCATTGTCAACGTCTATCATGTGGTTGTTTCCACCAGGTCGTATGCTGCAGATGTATGGTATTTCATGGCTTAACTTGTCGAATAAGTCTATTGTGACATCTAATCCTTCGACTTCGTGGGCTATTGCTGGTATGTGTAGTGTGGTGTTGGTTGATCCACCTAGTGCTAAGTCCACTATTATAGCGTTCTCGAATGCTTCCTGTGTTAAGATGTCTGATGGTTTTATATCATTTTCTATTAGTTTGAATATTGCTTTTGCTGATTTTTCTGCTATTTCTACTTTTTTGTCACTTACTGCGTGTGCTGTTGCACATCCTGGTAGGCTCATTCCCAGTGTTTCTGTTAGACATGCCATTGTGTTTGCCGTGAATAGTCCTGCACATGAACCAGCTCCTGGACAGGCACACTTTTCTAGTTCGTATAGGTCTTCTTCTGACATCTTACCTGCCTGGGTTGCTCCCACTGCTTCTGTGACGTTTATAAAGTCAACTATTTCTCCCCTGAATTTTCCTGGCATCATTGGTCCACCAGTTATCACGATTGATGGGATGTTTAATCTTGCTGCTGCCATGAGCATTCCCGGTACTACCTTGTCACAGGTTGGCATTAGTATTAGTGCGTCGAACTGGTGTGCCATTGCCATGCTCTCTACAGTATTTGCTATTAATTCCCTTGATGGTAATGAGTAGTACATTCCCTCATGGTTCATTGCTATTCCATCACATACCGCCATTGTACTGAACTCGAACGGTACTCCACCTTCAGCCCTTATCGTATCTTTTACTGTTTTTACAAGGTCTTTTAGGTGTATATGTCCTGGTACTATGTCTGTGTAACTGTTTGCTATTCCGATGAATGGTTTTTTCATATCTTCATCGTTTAGTCCACAGGCCCTTAGTAGTGAACGGTGTGAGGTTCTGTTTATTCCTTTTTTTATATTATCGCTTCTCATATATTTTCACTCCTTATTGTTTGTTTTAACATATTTGAATTGAGTATAATATGTATAAAATATTCCTCTAAAAATTCTTTAGTAAATTATTCAACATTATATTAATATATAATCTTAATTTTAATTATATTTTTTCATTCCTATGGACAGTTACTTATCTGTCTCGTGTTATGTTTTTTTGTTTTTCGTTAATTGTGTTTATTTATTATATTCACACTATTGTTTATTATTTTAAATTATAAATACTGATTTTTTCCTTATATAATGAATTCACCTCATGTTCAAATAATATATGTCATTTAAGATTCCAAATATAGTTTTTTAATAATATGGCTTTTTTAGGTGACCGTAATGTACTTCCCCCACGTCCCCGTTTATCATCATATCACTTGATTATCCTTTGATAAATATTTTGGAATACTGTCTTATTAAACTGAAAAATGTTATTATTAATTTTTTCATAAATTTTTTAAACTTCTTTAAATAAAACATTAATCATATAATAAATTTAAAGGAGGAATTATTATAGGAGTTAAAGATAATAAGGAATTTATTATAATTATTGTTGGAGTTATTCTCACAATTACAATTTATGGTTCATTAATTGGATTGCCATTGATTCTTATTGGAGCTTATTTACTTAATAAAAAAGCAAAAAATCCATTACAAAGCGAAATAGATCAAGTAAATAAAGAATTAGATGAGAAAAAACTATTAATACAACAGTACAATGAAGAACTTGGGGTTAATCAAACATTAAAAGAAAAAAGAGATGAAATTCAGAATATTGATGAACGATTAAAAACATTAGAACAAGAAAGAACAGAAGAAATTAATATTAAATTATTTAATAAACAAAAAGAACTTGATGAAATTAATCAGAAGTATCAACAACTGGAAAAAGCGAAAACTGAAGAAATAAATCAGAAATTAGCTAATAAACAGAATGAACTTGACGAACTCAATACAAAATATCAACAATTAGAAGAAGAAAAAACTAAGGAACTTGATGACACAATCCGTGCAAGAAAGCAAACATTAAAAGAGAAAGAACAAAAATTAGCTGAACTAAACCAAGAAACACGAGAACTTGAAAAGAGATATAATATAACCACTACTTTAAAAAATAGAAAAGAGCAATTAGATAATTTAAATAAAATAATACTGGAAAAACAAGAAGAATTGGGAACTTTAAATGATTCCATTGAAATGCAGGAGTATGGACTTTATGAACCTCAATATGATTTCACTAAATCTGAGGAATATAAAGAAAAGCTCAAAGAAGTAAGAAATGAACAAAAACAAATGATAAAAGATAAACGTGCAGCAATATGTAGTACTCAATGGACAATTGATGGAAGTAAAAGTAAAGGACAAGCACTTACTAATCAAAATCTTAAACAAGCCGTATACACATTCAATATTGAATGTGAACAGATTATATCAAAAACAAGACCGAGCAATATAACCAAACAAAAAGAAAAAATTGAAAAAGTATACAATCGTATAAACAAAATGAATGAAAGAAATTATATTTACATTAACAAAAAATATTTGAAACTTAAGTATGATGAACTTCAATTAGCCGTTGAATATGAACAAAAGAAACAAGAAGAAAAAGAATTACTTAAAGAAGCTAGAGAACGTGAAAAAGAAGAAAGGAAATTACAAAAAGAACTTGATCGTAAAGAAAGAGAAATAGCTAAACAAAAAACTAAACTACAAAAAGAACTAGAAGAAAAACAAAAACAAGCTGAATTAGAAGCTAAAAACGAAGAAGAAAAACGAGCATTATTGGATCAAATCGAAGCACTTAAACAACAAATCAATAAACAAGATCAAGATCAAAAAGATATAGAAAATAGGAGATTAAGAACTGGGGCAGGATTCATATACATCATTAGTAATATAGGATCCTTCGGTGAAGGAGTGTATAAAATAGGTGTAACACGAAGAGATGATCCAGAAGCAAGAGTAAATGAATTAAGTAATGCGAGTGTACCATTTAAATATGATGTACATGCATTTATATTCAGTGAAAATGCTTTTGATTTAGAAACACAATTACATCAAAAATATGATAAACAAAGAGTCAATAAAGTTAATAATCGTAAAGAATTCTTTAAATTAAGTGATGATGATATACAGCATATAGTTAATAANNATATAGAAAAACAACAACAAAAATTAATATAAAAATGTGATAATTATGCCAGATATTAGTACAAAACCACAACCAAAAAAACCTAGAAATACAACTAAAAAATCAACTAAAAAAACATATAAA
>MUZZ01000037.1 GCA_003266075.1 Methanosphaera sp. rholeuAM74 | reverse complement strand
CACAAACAGATATATTATACATATCGTGTGATGAGATGAATGCAATAAGTGAAGTAAACTTGAAAGAAACGATTGAAATTTATCTTAAAAAGAGACATAATACTACATTATCTCTTCTAGATAAACCAATATTTCTTCTGATTGATGAAGTCCATTATGATAAAGATTGGGATTTACACGTTAAATTATTGTATGATAAATCACCAAACCTGTTTCTATTGCTGTCAGGTTCTTCTTCATTACAACTTGATTTTAATGCTGATGTGGCTAGAAGATTAAAAGTGCATGAAATATCTCCTCTAAACTATAGTCAACATTTGAAACTAAAATATGGTTATAACACCACTATATCCAATGATTTAATCGACTTATTGTTTGAAGGAAATGTGGAAAAGGCTCAAAAGCATGAATTTAAAGTCCATAATGATTTAATTAATCTCAATAATTACGATTACAACGATTGGGACTTTTATTTTAAGTATGGTGGCTTTTGTTCGGTGTTAAATAAAAAATATCTTGTTGATGTTACAAGTGAGCTATGGACAATTGTATCAAAAATAATTAAAAATGATATTACTCCTACATTTAATTTGAGTAATAAAACACAGGATGTCGTTTATAGGGTGCTAGTTCTTATATCCTCTCAAAAACCAGGAGAAATAAGTCAAAATAAAGTAGCTGGAAATCTTGGTAATAGTACGAGTACTATCAATAATGTATTTAATATATTGGAACAAACAAGGGTTATATTTCATTATCAGGCATATGGAAGTTCTGAAACTCAATCTAGGAAATCATGGAAGTATTATATTGCGACGTCAAGTTTAAAAAACGGTATAAATATGAATTTTGGTCATACAATAATAAATGAACGTGACTATGACGGAATACTGCTTGAGAATTTAGTAGCTTCATCATTGTTTAATTTAAGAAATAAGCTAATGTATTGCCCTGATAAAGGTTTTAACATATTTTACGATAAAAATAGTGGTGGGTCAGATTTCATCATACAGAGGCAATTCCAAA
>MUZZ01000260.1 GCA_003266075.1 Methanosphaera sp. rholeuAM74 | reverse complement strand
GAGTGTTGGCATAAAGTCTGTTTTTTCACTCTTTTGTAATACTTTTTGATTTTTTTAGTTCGGTTAGTTTGAATTTGATGTCATCAAATTCTTGTGTTATTTCTAGCATGTAGTCGTCTATATGGTATTTTACTAAGTTTTTGAAGTTTATTGTATCATCTGCTTCTAATATTTTATTGAATATTACTTTTAAGTTGTATGCTACTGCTCTTAGCGTTATTTTGTTTTCTTTGTCTTCTTGTCCTCTGCTTATTATTTGGTTGATGTGGTATTGGTTTTTGAGTGTTCCATTAGGTGATTCTGCAGTAGATCCTCTTTTTTTGTATTCTTCTTGGTATTCTTTGGTATTCATTTTGTTTTTCATTTCTAAACTTAGGTCTGAACCTCGTTCTTGTATAACACGGTGTGATTGAGACTGTGGTGTGCATTGGTCTTGATATTTACAGTTTTTACATGCATTATAGTTATAATATGATTTTACTCGTATTTTTGTGTTTTTATTATCCTTAGATTCTTCATATGTGGTGGATTTATGTTTTAATGTTTCTCCAGATGGACATTGAAAGGTATCATTGTCAAAATCATATGTGAAATTGTCTTTATGGAATAGATTGTCTGGTATTTTACCTTGATTTATCCTGTTTTGTCCTTGATCAGGTATTATTCCATCATAACCTTCTTTTTCAAGATATTGAAGAGTAGATTCTTGTTTGTAGATGGTATCTGCGCTTACTTTGTGGGGTTTTGTTGGTAAATTCTCTACTGCTTTATCCATTGTTGGTGGTAATTCATGATGGTCTGTGGGATGTTGTGATATGTGTACAGCACAAATTAACTTTGATTGTGTGTCTGTTGCTAATTGCATGTTATATGATGGCTCTTTATGACCTTTTTTAGTCTGCATACTTCGTGAATCAATATCAAATGCAGGAATCTTATTTTTTCCATTACTGTCCATAATTTCAATCATTTTCTTTAATAACTCTATTTTACGTTCAGTGGACATGACAGAATTATAATAAAATTTTTTTGCTGGACGACGAAGATCATCAATCGCTTCACTTGATGGTGACTTAGATTTCAAGTTTTCTATTAAAACTAAAGCATCTTCATAGTAAATTACATTAAATGGAGAGTTAGTTGCTTTAATTATGGTTCCATCAATACAAACAAAATCAAAATCAGTTAATCCTAAAGTATATGCTAAATTTAAGGTAAGAGCTAATACTTGCTTAAATAAATTACCATAATCCTGCATAAATTTACGTAAAACTCTTCCAGAAGGTTGTAAATCACCACATGCATATCTAAATTTCTGATGAAACTTAGCCATTTCAGCCAATTCATCAGTTCCATTAATATGACGTAATGCACCGTAAATTAAAAGAGACACAAGATATTCTGGAGGATTAACAGGCCTACCATTCTCTTTAATATCCACTACTTCGTAGATTCTATCTTTATTTGATAACACAAAATAAGTTACCAAAAACACAATATCATCACTTGGAATCTCATCATCCAAACAACCATAATACCATTTGCTCTGTTTTAAATCCACAACTTTTACTCCCATATATAAACACCAAATTATTTTTAATTTCCTATATAAATATATATAATTACTAATATTTAAATATTATGGTATAATAATTATTATAATCATAAAATAAAATTAAATATAAAATATTATAAAAAAATAAGTGATTTTATCAAAGAAAAAATTGAATTTTAAAAAAAAGTATTACTCAAAAAATAGAAAAAACCTTTTTTGCCAACACTCGTCATATTAAAAAAATATTTCTCTT
>MUZZ01000224.1 GCA_003266075.1 Methanosphaera sp. rholeuAM74 | reverse complement strand
GTAATTGCCTCCGGTAAACCTCCTTCGGTAATACCCCTTGGCAAATACTTTCCGGTAAATCGCCTTCGGCTCATTTCACCTTCACCGTTACGGAGACAACCACGCTGCCGGCAGCATAGTACGAATTCCCGGCTGCAGTGACGGTCACTTTCATCTGGTAAGTCCCCTTTGTAGTTCCCTTCTTCACGGTGACGGTTCCGTTTTTCCTGATGGAAAGTTTTGCGGATCCACTCTTCTTTTTGAAGGTCACCTTGCCTTCCTGTCCGATGATCCTGAACACCGATGCCGGTGCAATCGTCTGCGCTTTTTTCTTTGTCAGCTTTGCCCTGACGGATGCTCTGCGCACCGTCACCCTCATGGGCTGCACACCTCTGACGATGGAAAATGAGGCCGTCCTGATTCCTTCGTAATTACCTTTTCCCGTGATGGTAACCGAGGCAGTGCCGATCTCGATGTTGTTGCTGTAGGCTGCCGTGTAGTCCACATCCGCGACCAGGGTCTCCCCATCCAGGACAACGGTGACCGCCGGTCGAAGCTCTGCCCCCGTGAAAGGCACAGTCTTTGGCAGGGACACAGCTGCCCCTTTGATCGGGATCAGCTCATCACCGGACGCGTCGGGATCATTTTCATCGATGGTTTCATCTCCGGTATTCGTCGTCCCGGAAGACGAAGGGTCATCGGGATCCTGCGTCCCCGAGGATGAGGACGGCGCCATGCCGGCCTCCGCCGTGATGATCTCACCGCACACGGAGCAGAACTGCCCCACGGAGCCCCTGCCCCTGTGATTCCGGACGTCTCTTGAAAGCTCCTTTCTGGCCGCCCACTCCCAGCCATAGCTCCCGCAGTTCACGGTAAAGACAGCCGGCGTATTGTTGAAGGCAGAGTCGTCAATGAAACTTACGCTTTCAGGAATCACAAAAGCGGTCAGCGCGGAACAGCCGCTGAAAGCGGAGCCACCGATGCTCTCGAGATTCTTGCCGCCCTTCACCCCGGCCAGTGCCGTGCAGCCGGAAAATACACTTCCCTCAATGGTCTTCACCGTATCCGGGATGGTAAAGCTTTTCAGCTCCTTGCATCCGCTGAACAGGGACTGCTTTAGGACGGATATGTCGGACAGGAACTCGATGCTCTCCAGGGCGGCGCAGCCTGAAAATGCGCTGCCGCCAAGCGTCGTCACGCCCTTCGGGATGGTGACGGATTTAAGAGAAGCGCAGCCTGAAAATGCCCCCTGGTCAATGGTCACAATGGTGGTCGGCATCT
>MUZZ01000256.1 GCA_003266075.1 Methanosphaera sp. rholeuAM74 | reverse complement strand
CTATAATCCGTGATGTACCTCTTGAAACTCTTCCACTTCTCATGGTACTCCTTACCCTTAGGAGTCCACCGACCTGGCGTAGTGTTCGGCACGAAAAACAATATAATGGACCATATTAATCCTAAGGTCGATATTATGCACAGTAGCGTTGAGTACTGGTTATGCAAGTCAAACATAAAGACCCATATAAGGAGGATAACAGAAACCGTCATTATGATGACATTGATTGCCGCGAAGTATTTAGCTCCCCTCGCATCAAAGTAGTAGTCTATTAGTGACTGTGGAACAGTGCTTGATGCATCCTCCTTCCAGGTTCTCATGAATGTCTTGTACCCCTCTGGAATTGCAAATTTGGAGATATTTGCCATTGATATGTCACCACTATCATCCTCAAACCCTGAAAGATAGTTTATGACGTCCAGTTTATATTTCTCAAGTGTGCTAGTATCCCTGTCCTGTCTTCTTATAATGCAGTCGTCCTTGTCTGAGTGCATCAGCTTATAGTACTTCTTGTCTATCAAGTCCAGTATTGTTGCCTGAAATGCTCCACGTGATATGATTCCAACGTTACCCTCCACTATATCGTTTACCTCGATGTATGAGGAATTCGTGGGAAGGTCGTACTCATATTTCGTGTTATAATCTATGTCAGGTTCTCTTCCAAAGAGGAAGTAGACACCCAGTGGCATTAATGATATTATTGCAAGCAGTATTGATGAGGCAAGAGTCATATCCGTCTCACCTTTTAGTTTGTTTTGGTACTCCTCCTCATCCCTGAGTATATCTGCCTTTGCATCCCTGTTTATTACCAGAGCATTCTGGCTACTTTTAAGGCTCGTCGTCGGCAATAGTATCCTCATCTCATACAACGTCCTTACTGGGATGTTCTCACAGGTTGTCTCAATCGTGCTGTCATCACTCCAAGTTGTGTTTGTAACATAATATGGCGGGTTGTCGAAGACCTCTGTATCACCCCTAGATGCTGGCACGTGTACTGTTGTCACTAGTTTGCCGACGTTTGAGTTCCACTGGTCTCCCCATGACTTGTACTGGAAGTCTACCACGTCATTATATAATCGTACACCCTTGTTAAAGTTGTAATGGAATATTACCCTCACGTCATCCCCATCACCTACACGCATGGTTTTCTGGGAATCCTTGTATAGCCACACCTTTAAGCGTGTGTTGTGGGATTCATTTATTACCTCCAGAGTATTATAGTATCCTGGTGTTTCCACGCTGATGTTTGTTATGCTTTGAGAGTCATTTAATGGTATGTCACGGTATACACCATTAATGGTAGCTGTTATTGAGTATGTGATGTTCTCTGTTATCGTGCATGAGCCATCATCATTTATAGTCACATCATTATATGCTTCTGGTATCTTATAATCATCACTTGCCGTTACTGGAGCAACTAATGTGCATATAATCATGAGAAGTATGAATATCTTCCTAAAATCCATCCTTATTAATCCCCCTATTATTTATGCTTTGGTTATCTAGTTCTTATAATATTACTATGTCTATAGATTATTTATACTTATTTTAAGTTTAACTTTTTTAGTACTTCGTCTAACCTTCCTGACTTGAACAAGTCTATTAGTGTTGAAGTGTTTTCAATGTCCATCAGTCCCAGGTTGTGTTCAAGTATGTTATAGCAGTCGAGTGTCATGGAATAGAGTATCATCTCTTCTAACTCTTCGTTACTTATTGGTAGGCTCTGTTTTAGTAGTGTGTAATTACTAATGTACTGCTTGTATGACTCCCACTTGGAGTAGTAGTCATCATAGATAGAAGTTGTCTGACTCGTTGGTGACTTCTGTGCCAGATACACTATCACCATGACCACCACCAGTATAAAAATACTCCTATATGCCCACAGAGAAATTGGTGGCTGGAACTTCATAGTATAGAGTAGCATTAGTGCTACTACCGTGTATATTAGTGTTATTACCAGATATATCCTGAGATTTCTTGATTTATTGTCGTTATAATAGGTTTTCGTGTTTATACTCTTATTGAGTATGGTGTTTAATGCTGTTATAATTTTATTATTGTTAATAGTGCTATCAGGATGCGTGTTATCATCGATTTCTCTTAAAAACTTTATTATATGTTTTTCACAATCGTCCAGTTCAACGTTGTAGTCATGCATTGCAAGTGTAAAATCTTCCACAATTAAGACACCCCTCCGTATCAGATCAAGTATCACAGCCATAACAGCATTAATATTAACTCCACCAGATGCTATGTTCAGAAGGTAATTAACCCTTACTGGGCTATCAGGACAAGGTATCCTGTGATATGATTTACTCTCCCTTTTACGTCTAATATTAAGCTTTGGCAGACCGAATATGAATACTGGAAGGATTACTAGGACAATGGATGTGGCAAGGACTACATAGGACATGACCGTGTTACTGTTTAACTCAGACTGGTAATTCGTTTCCGTCACGGTGATATTGTCAATATGTCTAGAATTGACCACGTTAACATTATCTGTTGAATTAAAAGTATTACTAGGTAACACTACACGCTCCTCCAATACCCCATCATCAGCCATACTCTTAAAAACACTTTCAAGATTCGTAGGAGTAACCCACATAGCACTAGAAAGCATATACCGTGGATGATAATAAATACTAGCCAAAGAGTTATCACAAGTCAAATTAACATAAGACTGAAACTTCCACACAGGCCTATTTACATGAGAATCCCACAACACATAATCAAAAACACTGCAATCATCATAACAAGTGACGACATGAGATAAAGTGTAATTATAATACACCTTAGCATTAGTATTTTCTGCCCTAACAGTCTTAGACTCATCAGTATATAACACTACAGTAATGTTAGTCGAATTACCAGATGATGAAACATTATAATCATTGAACAATCCAGGAGTAGCAACCGTGACATTACCCACATCAGGATAAGAAACTACCCTAGAAACAGTGTTAGAATCATCCAGAGTATAATTCACATCCTCCTCAACAGAAACTAAACCATCAGAGCCAATGTTGACATATCCAACCACGTATGGTACATTATATGAAGTATCACCACCACCGACAACCACAACTGCCAATAAGCCCAATAAAACTACAAAAAGAAGCTTATACTTATTATCCATAGAAATCCCCACTAACTAACTTAGCTAGAATATATTTATGTTAAAACAT
>MUZZ01000287.1 GCA_003266075.1 Methanosphaera sp. rholeuAM74 | reverse complement strand
TCATGACATCCTCGCAGGTGGCTTCTTCATTGAGTTCAAATCCATAGTCGCCATAGGGCTCTATGTATACCGTGTCCCCGTCGTGGGTCCGGAACGGGAATGACGTCTTATAGGTATCGTGACGGTCCCGCCAGACGGCCATCATCGTCACCACCTTTTCCCGGCTGAGCGTCACGTGCTCTCCATCATCTTCAAGCAGCCCTGCGATGACCGGACCGTCAAGAACCTCCCGCGTATCGGCGATGTTGTACGTAAGGCCTGAGGATTGCAGATAACCATTCCATTCCTCCTGACGCGTCAGGAGAACCGGGTCATTCCGGTATACCTCCGGAAATGTCTGCGCCTGTGCGAGATCGGCTTCTGCCTTCACCGTGGACACGGCTTCCGAAATCAGCCCCCTGGCTTCCTCCGTGCGCAGCAGACTTCCCATGATCTCGGGAACGATGACATAGACGCCGCTCTCTGCCTGCTCAAGATACGCATCCACCGGAGTCTCCATGGCGGATTCGTCCAGCATGGGCAGTCCGTCCATCCATACAGCCAGCGTGTCACTGTTGTAGCTGGCTTTCAGCTCCGCATCATACTGCTTGTCGCGAAAGATCGCCACAAGCCAGGAAAGAACCGGCTGCCCGCGCAGACATCTCTCTGCATCGGACGCATCTGTCACGGCCATCTCCAGCTCCGGTCCGGTGATCGAAGCGCTCTGACCGTCCGGCCCGGACACCGTGAGCACATAGGATGAAGCGGCTGACTTCAGCACGGTCTCAGCCTCTGCCAGAGTCATGCCGCTCACATCGATGCCGTTTATGCTGCTTTTCGGCTCAAAGTGAAATAAGAACCAGACGCCCACAGCAATATAGAGCAATGCAGCCACAGCCACAAAGCCGACCAGAAGCCGCTGCCTTCGCACGCTGGCTTTCCGCTCGGCAATACTTTGTTTCCCTTTTTTGCTGGCTGTACTGCTTTTCATAATCGTCCTTCCATCCACTACAAGCAGATATACAAGACTTTACTTTTTTTATTAAAAACAGTCAAGCGTTTCCTTCGAATAGACCTGCATCAATACCTGTCAGTACCTGTCAGTACCTGTCAATACCACCATCAATACGCCTGTCAATACACACAGGCCGGTTCCCCGTAGCGGACGGCGTCCTTTTCCTTCATCAGACGGTAAAAGCCTGCAAATGTCAGCTCATGATAGGGTGTGACGAAGCAGGGCATCGCCAGGCCGAAGGTGAAGAGGGAGAGCATGCTCCATCCAAGAAATGTGAGATCCAGCACGAAGGCCCTGAGCTTTTCACCCTCCATCATCTCTCTTGACATGGCCAGCGCCTCCTGCGCGTCAATATGCGGATCCTCACTTAAAATGTATGGCACCAGACGGTATTCATAGGACTTGACAATACCGGGTACGATGAGAAGCATTCCCCAGAGCGTCGTAAACAGCCATTTCAGAAACTGGACCTTCACGATATTAAAATAGTCTGATGACAGGGCTTCCAGCAGACAGTCCAGAGGAGCCGGCCTCTCAATATCCTCCCGGTAAAAGGACTGACAGCTGACCTCCATCGGATGCAGGATAAAGGATCGGATCGCCATCGAGATCACCTGTCCTATGAGAAAAGAAACAAAGAAGGCCAGAATCGCCTTAGGCGAGATCATTTTCAGCATTAACCGAAATGATGAGAGCATCCCGGTGATCAGCGGCATCGACAGCCTGTCGTCACCCGCCTGCGACAGACCATATGCGTACCCATATCCCTGCATCATGGCAGGAAACAGCAGATTTGCGTGGGACTGCCCGGTGATCAGTCCCTTAAAAATGCCAAAGATCATTTTCGATAACCGGAGAATGAGACTGCCCGTGCCGGATGCAATCACCGTAAGTGCTCCGACAAGAAGACATTTCAGATAAGAATCCTTAAGTGCTGCCATTGCGTCCTGTTTCAGTTCTTTGCGGCTCCAGTCCATACTGTTCCTCCTTGTAATATGATATTTTCAGTGAAGTATATATGCTTTTCGGAAAACACGCGCAGGCACGGAACATCCGC
>MUZZ01000021.1:1511-3017 GCA_003266075.1 Methanosphaera sp. rholeuAM74 | reverse complement strand
TGACCTCTTACAGAGAGTTCACCGTGAAATGGACAGTTAGGATCATGACATTCGTTCTCTGGTTGTTTAACATTAATGCCTACCATTGTTTCACGAAATCAGGTTATAGAAGGAACAGTTACAAGTGATAAGGCAGATAGGACTATAACCGTAGAAAGAAGTTTCTACAAGTTTATTAAAAAATTTGAAAGATACGAAAAAAGAAATTCAAAAATACAAGCACATAAACCAGATTGTATTGACGTTAAAGTTGGAGATTCTGTTAGAATAGCAGAATGCAGACAACTAAGTAAAACTAAACACTTTGTGCTATTAGAAGTTAAAGGAGAATAAATAATATGAAAGCGTTAACATCAAAAGTCTCCAAGTCCCTTCCTATCGGTGCTAGATTAAAATGTATTGACAACACCGGAGCACGAGAAGTTGAAATTATTTCAGTCAAAGGATTTAAAGGAGTAAGACGTCGACTTGCTACTGCTGGTGTCGGTGACATGGTAGTAATCTCTGTCAAAAAGGGAACAGCTGACATGAGAAGAGAAGTTACCACAGCAGTTGTTGTACGTCAGAAAAAGGAATACCGAAGAGCTAATGGTTTAAGAGTTAAATTTGAAGATAATGCTGCTGTAATCATTACTGAAGACGGAGTATTAAAAGGTTCAGAAATCAGAGGACCAATAGCTAAGGAAGCTGCTGATATCTGGCCTGCAATTGGTAGTGCTGCAAGTATAATTGTATAAGGTGAAAATATGTCAAAACAACCAAGAAAACAACGTAAAGCATTATATACAGCACCATTACACAAACGCCACAACAAGATGAGTGTACACTTATCTGATGCACTCAGACAGGAATTCAATAGGCGAGCATTCCCAGTAAGGAAAGGGGATGAAGTCTTAATTGTTCGTGGTGACTTCAAGGGAACAACAGGAAAAGTTGAAGGTGTAGACCTTAAACACTACCGTGTAATGGTAGATGGTGCATCATCAAATAAACAAGATGGAACAAAGTTATACCAACCAATTCATCCATCAAATTTGGAAATAATTGACCTATACTTAGATGATGAAAGAAGAAATAATGCGTTAAACAGGAAGGTATAAACATGGCAAATATGGGATCAAGAAAACATTTAAAAAGATTCAAAGCACCTAAAACCTGGCCAATCCATGCAAAAGAAGAAACTTGGACAACAAAGCCAAGTGCTGGACCACACGCTATAGGTAACTCACTACCATTAATAATGGTTTTAAGAGATATATTAGGTTTAGCTAGGAATACACGTGAAGCAAAAATAATCCTTAACAATAGGGAAGTATTAGTTGATGGTACACCAAGAAAAGACCACAGATTCCCTGTAGGTTTCATGGATGTAATTTCAATACCAAAAATCAACAAATACTACAGACTAATACCAGATTACAAAGGTAGATTAGTACTTCACGAAATAGATGAAAAAGATTCAACATTCAAATTAGTAAGTATTGAAGACAAAACCACAATCAAAGG
>MUZZ01000021.1:0-1500 GCA_003266075.1 Methanosphaera sp. rholeuAM74 | reverse complement strand
AAGGATCTCTTGGACTAATCATTGGTGGTAAACACATCGGTGAATTAGGTAAAATTGGTGAAATTACAGTAACCAAGTCATCAAAATCAAATACAGTACTAATGGAAACTGATGAAGGTTCATTCTTAACATTAGCAAAATACGTATTTGTGATTGGACAAGACAAACCTGTAATATCATTACTAGGAGAGGGCTAATATGAATGTAATGCAAAAACCTAGGATTGCAAAGGCAACCGTTAACATTGGTGTAGGTGAAGGTGGAGAAAGACTAACAAGGGCAGAAAACTTACTCATAAGCCTCGTTGATCAACAGCCAGTAAGAACCTACTCCAAAGTTACAAACCCAGAGTTCGGTATAAGGAAAAAACAGCCAATCGCTTGTAAAGTAACACTACGTGGCGAAAAAGCTGAAAAAATTATATCAATGGTTTTAAACGGTTTAGAAAACAGGATAAAAGCTTCTCAATTTGATAAAGAAGGTAATGTTTCCTTTGGTATCAGGGAACACATCGACATTCCAGGTGTAAGATACGACCCAGATATAGGAATATTCGGTATGGATGTCTCTGTAACATTTGATAAACCAGGTCGCAGAATCAAGGATAGAAGATTAAGACCAAAGAAAATACCACAATGTCAAAGAGTTACACCAGAAGAAGCAATGGAATTAATGAAAGAAAAATTCCAAGTTACTATTGAATAGAAGGTGAGTATTTTGCCAAGAAAATATGGGAAAGCAGCAAGAAAATGTACTCGATGTGGAGATCATTCAGCTATAGTAAGAAGATACGGTTTAAACCTTTGCCGTCAATGCTTTAGAGAAATAGCTCCAAAAATCGGATTTAAAAAATATAACTAGGACAGGAGTGTTTATAGAATGACTCTAATGGATCCTCTTGCAGATGCATTAACAAACATAAGAAACAATGAGTTACAGGGTAATGATAAATGTGTCATCAAACCAGCATCAAAACTCATTGGATACGTATTAAGCACTATGCAGAAGGAAAATTATATAGGAAATTTTGAATTAATAGATGATGGAAAAGCTGGCTACTTCGATGTAGAACTAGAAGGTAACATCAACAAGTGTGGTGTAATCAAACCACGTCACGCAGTTAAATACCATGAATTCGAAGACTTCGAGAAAAGATACCTTCCAGCTAAAAACTTTGGAATATTAATTGTAACAACACCAGAAGGTGTTATGACCCACCACGAAGCTAAAGAAGCAGGTGTAGGTGGAAGATTATTAGTTTATGTATACTAGATATAGGTGATTACACATGGTTAAACTTGCAAACATAACAGAGACTATCCCTGTACCAGATGATGTTACAGTAACCATTGATGGCTATGATGTAACAGTCAAAGGTAGCAGTGGAGAACTTAAGAGAAACTTCAACCATAACAAAATTACTATAAGCCAAGACGATGGAGATGTTGTTTTAAAAGTAGCATTTCCTAATAAAAAGGATAAAGCTATGGTTGGAACATT
>MUZZ01000214.1:13761-15076 GCA_003266075.1 Methanosphaera sp. rholeuAM74 | reverse complement strand
ATGCATGAAGTATTGTTAGAGATACAGGCAAATGATAGGCTACTTGCAATAAACTCTAACAGGTATACCAAGTCAATTAAGAATTACACGTCAAAGTTCTTTAGTGACGTGACATTCAGCGACATCCAAGGACATAACCCACCAAATCCGTCCAAGCCAGATGCCTATGGAGTAAACATGATTCTAGAAAATACAAAAACAAGTAAGCAGGATGCAATATTTATAGGAGATTCATCAACGGATATCCAGACAGCAAGAAACGCTGGAGTCGACTGTGTACTGGTAAACTGGGGATACTCTGGTAATGATGAACTAGACGATGATTACGTTCTAAAAGTAGTTGTCGATGCATCACAGATACTTGAACTACTATAAAATTAGTACATACCCCTATATGTCAACAACAATGACTTAAAACAGGAAAATATATTAAAAGGTGAATCAGATGAGTTTATTTGCAATGCTTGTTTCAGCGTCAATAGAATTATCAGACAACCTGATAGAAATCAAATCCAGAAATAAACAAGAACATACTATTGATGCAACTGATTCGATAAATGAAGAGATTACAATAACCACACAATTCAAGGATCAAAACCTCATAGAAAACGCATTAATAAGTTATGGACTTAAAATAAATGATGATAAAAGAAATCTGGGCACAATACTGGAGAATGGAAGTATCAAATTCGAATACAATGGGCTAACATATGATATGACATTTACTGGAAGCTTCGATAAAAATGAAGCACAAAACATATACGAGAACATAAAGATAGAATACGGGAAGATGATTCAGGAAGACACATACAATAAAGTAATAGAAAGACTAAAAAAGATGAACATGAATCTGGAAAATGAATCAATAACAAATGATGATTCAATAGTTCTCACAGTTAACATATGAAACTAAAAACATATAATAAGGAGCTTCAACGCATATGACCAAATACTGTAAGAAATGTGGCAGACAAGTTGATGATATAGATAAATACTGCCCACAATGTGGAAACTACATAGAATTAACCCAATACGTTGAAATACCATGCTTTATATGTGAACAACCCATGAGATTCACCCATGAAGATGGAATACTTGGTGGAAACTTCTACATATGCGACAAATGTGGAATCAAGTTAAAAGAAACAGAACACACAGACAAAATAAACACGTACACACTATACAATTCACCAACAGACACCAAACTAAACAAGAAATATATGTACTCAGCCAAAACTCTGCAAGAATGGGACAAGATACTAAACGATGACCTATCAACATCAGAAGAAAATGAATACAACACATACAAGCAAAC
>MUZZ01000214.1:8891-13720 GCA_003266075.1 Methanosphaera sp. rholeuAM74 | reverse complement strand
TTCCAAAAAGTTGATAACCAGTACAGGTTCATAAATTATCGTAAAGAAAACCCAATACTCTGGAACAACTATAAAAAGAAATTATACAAACAAGAATGGGAAGAAATACTTAACGTAGAATTCAAACACGATAATGGAAATAGACAAGTAAACAATGATAATGATGATGACATAAAGAAGTTCATAGAAAACCTTAAATCAGCAAATCCACTATTACCACCAACAACATTTAACCAAAACCTGTTCGAGGATGATGAGAAAGGATTATACAAACTAGACAACATCCAGATAAACTGGGAAAATCAAAGTCAAAACAATACAGGAAATACTTCACCAATCACTAATGGAACATTGATTATCACCAACAAAAGGATTTTCATAGAAAACCAGGAAAAGCATTTTAACTTATACTACAACAAGATTAAATCAGCACAATACACACAAGAAAACCTCACAATAACTCACATGGACTATGAAGGAAAGTACATAATAAACAATATCACTTCAAATCCATTATACTTCGCCATAGAACAACGTCAACACGACATTAAATTCACGCCAGAAATGCTGATTGCAATACTATATGGACAAAATAGGGCTGACGGGGAGTCTAATACCCTTAATGAAAAATTAGAAAAAGTTGATATAAATAATGCTAATACGGAGCAAATCAGTAAGCTCCCAATACTAAACTTGATTCAAGCAAAGAAGATAGTGCAAATGAGACAAAATGGTGTCTACATCAATTCTTTAGATGATTTGAAAGTAAAAGTTAATCTGAACGATTCACAAGTAAGCATCCTGGAAAAACATATAATCATCAAACCCGTACAAAAAAACACTATCAACAGAAGAGTAGATCTATAAAAACCCACAAT
Organism: Methanosphaera sp. rholeuAM74; assembly: GCA_003266075.1. Lineage (GTDB taxonomy): Archaea > Methanobacteriota > Methanobacteria > Methanobacteriales > Methanobacteriaceae > Methanosphaera. The sequence continues at coordinate 12,842 of MUZZ01000214.1, read as the reverse complement.
CCTAGCAAAAATAACCTTGTTCATTGCTAAAAAGATACCTTACCCTTATCGTTTAAAGACTAACTAATGATATGGTTGTGAATATATGAGAATTAGACATATAATATACGAATCACTACTACTGCCATTTAAGAAGATTAAACTGTTTATCCTAGTCTTTCTAATAGCAGTGATAAATGAAGTAATCTCAGAAGTAAGCTACTCATTTAATCTGGGAGAATACACCATAATAATAATGATAATCAATTCATTTATCACACTAATCCTATTAGGATTAATGCTGAGTATTACGGATAAGGCAGTGAATGAATCCGAAATCAACTACTTCGACTTCAAAGAAAACCTAATTGAAGGAGTAAGGGAATACCTGATTACATTATACTATCTTGTAATAAGTGTAATAGTTTCAGCATTACTCTTACTTCCCACAGGAACACTAACACAACTAAAAAACCTTTACACTCTAATATTGAAGTTAGATATTAATCACTCCTTCTTTGCATTACACAAGATCTCACACGAACTGCCAATAACTATAATGACGACATATGCACATCACTTCACACTCAGCGTATTCATATCACTATTAATTCTAATCACATTCCTTTCATTTGCATTCATAAGCAAAATAATACTCATAAAAACCAATAACATGATTAAAGCAATGGATGTCAGGATAATCATCAGAATCATAAAAAATACGGGTTATCTAAGATACATGAAATTAATACTAATATTAACGGTTATTGCGTGCATAATCCTGAACATATTATTCCTACTTGAATATATTATGGCCGACATTGGAATATCAGCAGTAATAGAGTCAATGATGCTATTTATAGGAACATACACATTTCATAATTACTTCTTGGAAAAACACTAAAAAAGATTAAATACTGGATAATTCTTTTCTAGTGGTATTCAAGTTATCACTCCACCCCCATTATCCTTGCTTACAAGACGAGTTAGCATGAAAAAATGCTTACTAGCTGATTTAGTCAGCCATCCACCACTTGTTTTAAATACAGTAGCATATCATAAATTCTAAATAATACTTACGACAAAATAATACTATCCAAATAAAATGGTTATTTTATGAAAAAAGTATTCCGAAGCGAGAGAAGATTCATATTAAACGAAGTAAAAAACGTTATTTTACTAATCATAACAGTAATTGATTTGATATTTATATTCCTATCAACAATGTACTCATTTAACTTCAGAATAGAAAACTTATTTGCTGATTATGATTTTCTCGTATGTGTACTATTATTCATAGATTTAATGTACGAATTCTATCTAAGTAACAGAAGCATCAAGGAATTCTTTATTGATGACAAGAATGTTATATTACTGATATCGCTCTTCCCATTTGACCTATTATTCAGGTACTTTTCAATATTCAGGCTATTCAAATTCATTAAATTAGTGAAAATCGTACGTGTATGGAATGTTAAAAAGGATATGGATTCCCTTGTATTCTTCATACAAAATCATCTGCTGAAACTGTTATTCATAATACTAGTCATATACGTGGTAATTTCATCAGTACTGCTGATAGTGCTTGACGATGCATTCACCACACTAGGAGATGCCTTTTGGTTTATCGTCATCACAACATCAACGGTGGGTTATGGAGACATCACCCCAGTATCTCCCATTGGTAAATCATTAACGATTCTCACGATACTCATAGGAATAATATTTGTTTCAATATTTACTGCATACCTTTCAGCCGTGTATAATGAAAAACCCGAGATGGAAACACGTGAAACTATTAAAAATAACGCTAAACTAGTGGAGGATAATAATCGACTATTACACAAAGAATTAGGTGAATTAAATGAAAAGATTTCAAGACTTGAAGATGAAAATAGTCACTTAAAAGAGGATTTACATAGGATAGAAGAAAAGATTGACAGGTTAAACAAGTAATGATGATTAATGTAGGATATCATATGGATTATCCTTGGCTTCAAATAATTTGGTGACGGGCATCGAATTATCATCAGTTAAAGTGTAGAGCTTGCAATCAACTTCTATGCCCCCCATGAATAGCTACTTCAACCTCCATGAGTATTCAAACAAGAACATACTAGTATGCCACCACTTTTTCATGAATTATCTCATCATTACTATCTTATTTCTTCTAATTTTCTCCATTAATTGTAGTATCTAGATCTAGTAGAGTTTTTTTCCTGTGTAGATGTTTTCCTCAGAACATATTCTAATCAGGGTATCAACATTATCATCATACATTAACCTGTAACCTATTGCTCCCCCATCACCAGTTTTAACATTGTTTTGTGGGTGTTCATCGCCCATCCTATTGTTATTTATAATGTACCACATACCATGGGGCGTGTATATGAATAATGTGCCTTGCCCTATATCTCTATGATTTTTGAAGTCATCATCTGGATCATATATCTTTGTTGAATGCAATGCTAGTCTGCTAAGATTCTGTTCAGGTCTAGTGCCACCCCTCTCAAATAATGTTATGAGCCACTGGAATGATTTATCCTTAAGTTTTCGTTTACTTTGTGGATTAGAAAAAGCATCTTCAATCTTTTTTCGACGTTTCTCTAATGTATTGGTAATGTTAAGTATTTCTTCTACTTTAGCAACATCTTTTTCTAAGCATCTATAACCTTCAGGCCTTCCAGTTACCTTAATTATTCCATCAATGAAATCTTTCCTTCTGAAATCTTTCATATAATCTTTTATCTTATTGAACTGTTCATCTGGTATTCTTTGATTCAAACCATATAAGTAGCCATATTTCATAGCATCAAAACATTTAGTTTCGAGCCTTAATTCTTTATCTGTATGCAATTTACTTACCTCTAACAATATCTTAGATAATTTTCCTATTTAACATTATGCATACAATTTAATAATCATATATGTGAATAATATGATTGGAATGTCGAATTATTTTAAATAGCACTAATACAATCGTAGTAATTTAATACTCCATTTCAACCAGTTATATTTACAATATATCAACAGAAAAACCAAGAGAGATTCAGTAGTATTATGACTTCTTCCATTGTCGATGCTTTTTTTAAACTAAAGGGTTCAACAATTTTAGCTTTTTCCATATAGATATTCATAATCATTTATCGTTGCTTTAAAATATGCTGATACTCTAGTCATATGATCTGTTTTTCGATTTACCATGTATATGCTTTACTACTAAATCTCTTGTTTCCAAATATATGTTAAATATATTCTTCCATAATATTCTTTGAAATAATTATTCTTCATTATTTTTTTAGATATAGGGGTATTTTAGCATTTTTTGTATGTAGTCTTGTTTTAATGGTGGTTTTTGGTGTTTTCTGTTGCACATTCTCTTTTTTTAATGTGACTATTTGTGGTTTGTGTTTTCTGTTTTCTTTGCTAATTTTTCTACCACCAATCCCAGTACCATGCGTTTTCAGGTTCTTCATATTTGAAAATGTCGTTTAAATCGCTTGTTAAGTGTTCTATGTCGTAGTAGTAATATTCGTCATAGTCGGTATTGCCGAAAAAGAACCCTGATAGGGTTGGAAGTAGTTCAGATCCTTTGGAATGGTTTTCCAGCACTTCTTTGCATAGTTCGTGTAATCTATGCAGGTTTTCTATGCTTACTTCCACACAGTCTAGGTTGCTGTCACAGTCTAGTGTTGTTGTGTTTATCATGTATCTTCTTAAAAAGTTCACTTTCCTATAGTAGTATTTGTATATTAGTTTATCTTCGTATTGAACTATAATTTTTTGGTCTAATCCCATGTTTTATCTCCTTTTAGATTTGTTTTTGGAGACATAATACGTATTATGACCTATTGTTTATTTTGTAGGTGTTAATTAACATTTACTATTTTTTCTTTGTTGATATTTAAAGGTAGTTTTTTTGGGATGTTTGAAAATTTTTACAGTGGAAATGGAACTTAAAAATTTACTCCA
>MUZZ01000214.1:3268-8803 GCA_003266075.1 Methanosphaera sp. rholeuAM74 | reverse complement strand
GGTATGAATCTGTTTTCATCAACGTCAAATAGTCCTTTGTCGGTTATTTTGAGTGCTGGTACTACTGGTAATGCCATGAAGGATAATGTGCTGAAGGGGTTAGTTAGTTTTGAACCCATAATCTTTGTGTATTCATTTAATTGGCTTGATTTTTCTGCTACTTTTTCTGCCTTGTCTTTTGTCATGAGTCCTGCTACTTCTAACTTCAATGATATTGTTTCATTATTATCTACTGCTGCTAGTCCACCGTTGTTGTCTATGACTGTGTTGGTAGCTTTTGCCATTAACTTGCTGTTTGTTCCTATGGTTATTATGTTGTGGCTGTCGTGTGCCACACTGCTTGATATTGCTCCATTTGTTATGCCGAATCCATTTATCAGTGCTGTGTATATTGTGTTATGTCCGTATCGTTCTACTACGCTGATTTTTAGTGTGTCATCTTCAGTGTTTGTTTCGATTTTTCCATCTTTTACTTTAACTTCACGGGTTATCTTGTCGGTTACTATCTGATTATCGGTTACTTTAATCACGTTTACCAGTGCTTTTGTCGTGTTTTTGTTGTGTGTTCGTATTTCGAAGTCTTCAGGTGTTTTGTTTTTGACATTTATCTTTGTTGTTAATTGTTGTGGTTGTGGGTTGATTAGTAACTGATTGTTTCTACATACTCTTATACCTGAGGAGATTACTTCTTTGATGTTGAAGTCTTCCAGGTTATCGAGTATTACTAGGTCAGCCTTTCGTCCTGGTGTTATTGAGCCAGTATTTAGTTGATAGTGCTGTGCTGGATTGATTGTTACTAGTTTCAGTATTTCTTGTATATCGTAGCCTAATTTAACTGCTTTTTGTATTATTGTGTTTAGGTGTCCTTTCACCAGTTCTTCTGCTTTTAGGTCGTCTGTTACTATGAAGTCTGGGTTTAGATTTATGAATTCTTTTAAGGTCTTTGATTCTGAGCCTTCACGTATCATTATTTTCATTCCCAGCCTCTTTTTTTCTATTACTTCTTCTTTGGTTATTGATTCGTGGTCGGTTGTTATTCCTGCTGAAATGTATTTCTGTAGTTTTGTTGATCTTAGTAGTGGTGCGTGTCCGTCTATGGCTTTATTGTATTTCTTTGCTGATTCTATTTTTTTAATTATTTCTTCTTCGTCATTTAGCACTGCATTGTAGTCCATTACTTCTGATAATCCTATGAATTCCTTTTTTGATAGTAGTTCATCTGTTATTTTTGAGTCTAGGGTTGCTCCGTTTGTTTCATATTTTGTTGAAGGTACACATGATGGTACTGTGAAGTAAACGTTTAGTGGGGTGTTTTTTGAGTCATTTATCATGTAGTTTATGCCTTCTATTCCCATTACGTTTGCTATTTCGTGGGGGTCTGTTATTACACTTGTTGTTCCATGTTTTAGTGCTGTTTGGGCAAATCTTGTTGGTACTAGCATGGAGCTTTCTATGTGTATGTGGGCATCTATTAGTCCTGGTATCATGGTTGTGTCTTGTTTTCTGTTTAGTTCTGTTACAGCTTTTATGTGTCCATCTTTTATTTCTACTTCTGCCGGGTATATTTCATCGGTTATTACGTTTACTATGTTTGATTTTATTTTCATGTGTTTTCCTCTTCTAGGATAGTATTATTCAGGCTTTTTGTTAATTATATTTATTGTTTTTGTTTTAGTTATTTTTTTTGGATGAAGAACACTTTAATAATACTAATAGAAAATATTTAAATACTATTAGTTAATATAATTAATATTATAAAAATAATTGGGAGATATTTATAAAAAATATATTAAAGGCAATTATGACTGAAAAAATATTAATAATAAAAAATGAAAATAATGATAAGATAATAGAATACATAACAACTAAGCTAGAAAGAAATTACTTCATCCAAAACATATACAACATAGAAACACAAGAAGAAGAAAACACCCACTACCAACTATACATAGAAATCAACAATGACAAAGACAAAATACTATTAAACACCAACACACATAAAACGAAAACCCAAAAAGATGAATATAAAACATTCAACAAAAAAGAAGACCTACTAATTCACATAAAAAGCATCATAATAAAAAAGTACAGAGAAAACATCGTAGTACCCTTCTGTGAAGAAATACAGAAAAGCACCCTCGAAGACATTGATAAAAAATGCATAGACAATTTCAAAAAAATAACCACAAAAGACAAACTAACAACCATGAACACAACACAAATACTCCAACAGCTCAATGCAGGTAAACTCATAGACAACAAATTCTACCTAAACAATACAGGAATACTCTTTTTCACAAAAAAGATAAACAAGAAAATTGCCTGCCACAAAATAAGGATACGAAAATACGACGACAAAGAAGGCAAGGAATTCATAAAAGAAAAAACAATAAACACGCCAATATTTGAAATGATAGAAGAATGTGAAAAAACAATAAAAGACTTATTAGACTTCAACTACCCATACAAGATAATCCAAGAAGTCATAATAAACGCAATAGTACACAGAAACTATGAAATAGAAAACAGTATCATAACAGTGAACATATACACGGATCGACTTGAAATCACTAGCCCCGGTCAAACAATAAGAAACATCGACGTAAATGAGTTATATACAAAGGAAACCCACTACTACAGAAACAAGAACATCCAAAACATCATAAACACAACAAATTATATTAACCCAGACAATTCAGGATTACTAAAGCTGTTTAGCATAGCACGAAATGAATCATATAAGAAGCCTAAACTAGAGCTGACAGAAAACAACTTCAAGGTAACACTATACAAGAAACGATACAAATCAACACACAAACTTGACTTAGAAACAGATAACCTCAACATTCGTCAAATCAACTTCATACAAGAAATTAAGAAGTTTGATAAAATAAACTACCAGATATACATGAAAAAATACAATGTTTCCATGAAAACAGCTGGATTGGATTTAAATCAACTGGTAGAGATGAATATATTGAAGAAAGTCAGAAGACGGAAGATAGAGTTCTACTCTATAATATGATTAAATACTACAACCAAAAAATTTAAAATCCAATAGAATCAAATATAGTCATAGGTGTTTTAATGAATATGGGTTTTGACGGTTTTGTTGGAGATGTACCATACGAAACATTGAAGATGGGTGGATTAAACCTGGTAATAGAATACTTGAAAACAAAGAAATCTGAGAAGTCAAATGATATAAATGGCAGATTCACAGCCAAATATAGACGTGTAACACTTTTTAGTGGTGAAGATATACTTTATAATGAGGTGGAAGAAAATCCACATTACATTGACGATATGACTGATGATGCGTTGAATGTCATACATGAAGGACTTAGTCTTAGCCAGATAAGAAGTCGTATAGAAAAAGATGAAGGCTACCTGGTAGTTTTATGGATTAGGGGAAGGACACCCCTTCCAATAGAATTTGGTAATCATAAGGATGTTGTGTTGGCATTGATTGATGATGCTACTGACGTCACAGATTTAGCAATAGCTCTTCTTAAATACTATGATTAGGAACATGAAGGTTATAATATGATTAAAAAAGCAAGCAGAATAGTCTATATATTGTTAGTAGTGACATTAATACTCACAGTAGGCCTGCACATAGATAAAACTAGTCCTGACGAATTTAAAGATAAACTTCTTGATGTAATCTCTAGTGATGATACAGCAAACAACACAACCAATAACACGACTAATGATGAGAAAAAGTTAGATAAATCTAAGCCCATCTACTTTGCAATGGATCATGTCAATACTAATGATGAACAAATACGTGACAACATTGTATCAAAACTAGAGGATAATGGTTTTAATGTGGTGAAGGCCGAGATTGGTCCAAGCACATTATCTGCTAATACACATTACCTCTATGATAATAATATTAGTGGTGCAATATTATTTCACCTCTTCAATGGCGTGGATCCATCAACTATCAGGGAACTAGCAAAGAATGGTGATGATAACATAGGACGGACTGTCAGAGCAAATGATAACGACGTGGTCTTGGCATGGTTTTATGATTCTAGTGACTGTGTTCATGAAGGTGGAACATCATACAAACAAGTTCCTGGTAGTGAAACAGGCTCTATGCTAAGTAATCCTAAAGAGTACATGGATGAGAATGACATACACTATATCTGCACTAGTAGTGATATGCACAGACGTGACCATGGTGATTATAATGGTGATGAAGTCGTAACCGAATTTTTGAAGCTCTTTGAATAAGTGATTTTCCAAATATAAATTTTTTTTAAACCATAACTTTTTTACCACACTAATAAACTTTTTTTATGAAAATTAAATCATAACTTATTTTTTGTTTTTGATTACTGTTCTAGAAAGCCTTATTGTAACAATAAATATTAATGATTAAAACATAAATTTATACATAAATATCCTATGATAGCTAAATTAAAGCTTAATTGAATAGATTATAATTAAAAAATTAATGTGGATATTAATAAGATAAAGGAGGTAAGAAAAAATCAACAAAAGAATGATAAACTACCTCATACTAAGCTTGCTTGTACTATGCACATTGACAACAATCACGGCAACAGACCCAACACTAGAAGAAGACCAGAACATAATAGATGACAACACTATTGAAACAGATACAACCGTCACACAAACAGAAGATTCACCACAAGAAGATATACTAGACACACCAACAGAATATGAGACAATAGAAATTAATCAAGAAAACCAGTATGACTATGAAGGCTATGAATTTGAAGACAACACCCAAATCTTGATAATAGAAAACATCACAGACCTAGCACTAACAATAACAGCTAAAAACGTTACAATAACCTCACCAAACAATTCAACACTACACAACTGTTACATCAACACAATAGAAGAATCAAACATCATACTAAAAAACATCACAATAACAGCAAACGATACAAGCTACTTCCCAATAGAAATCCAATTAGAAACTAATGACAACATAATAGAAAACGTCTACTTCAACATAACCAAGTATAACCGAACAGATAGTATAACAAGAGTAATCAGCACATACTCAAACAATACCATCATAAGAGACTCAAACTTCTACGTAATATATCCATCAGTACGTGCCAACTGGCAAAGAACAGGGGATGAAATAACTACAAATCCAATAGCTATGCATGGAGACAATAACCAGATATATAACATCAACATGACAATCCAACAATCAGATGACATTCAACTACCCTTCGGAACAATAACGGCAATAACAATACATGGAAACAACAACACAGCCGACAGAAACAACATAATAATGAATGGAACATTATACTTATATGGAATAATGGTATACTACAGTTATAACAACATCACAAACAACTACATCTACGCTAAATCAATAAGATACGCTAATGGTATAGCACTGGACGGTCAAACATCAAACTGTATAGTAGAAAACAATACAATAGAAACATACACAGAAAATCAGATATTGGATGACTATGGAATAATAGATGCAGCCTATGGTATCATCATCATCGAAAACGAATACCATGGATATAA
>MUZZ01000214.1:0-3253 GCA_003266075.1 Methanosphaera sp. rholeuAM74 | reverse complement strand
ATAATAGACAATGACATAGATATAACAGGTTACTCCACAATGGCAATAGGAGTCATAGGTTCAAAGACAAACATCAGCAATAATAACATAAGGGCAGTAGGACAATCCAATCTAACAGGCTACTCAGCAGACTACTTGAAGCCACAGACAAGTGGAATATACCTATTCTGGGGAAACGAAACAAGCATCACCAACAATAACATAAACGTAGTAAACGGTACAGCAATGACATTAGACGTCAATCAGGGAACATTTTTTTCAAACAACAACCTAGACATAGACAATCCTGTACATATAAGGACACTGCATCGAACTACAAACGCAACGATAACCAATAATAACATATACAATCCAAACCCATTCTTTGATATAGAATCTGGTAATTATGTATATGACAACAACTACCCACAAAACATGGAAAACAATGACAACATAACACAGGAAGAAGAAAACATTACCGATATCAATGAAACAACAGAAAACGCTACAGAACTAAACGAAACATTAGATGAAAACAACACAGACCTCAATGAAAGTATGGATAATATTACTGACTTCAATGAAACTACCGATGTAAACACCACGGATAGTAATGATACAGCTATAATTGAAGACAATGATATTATAAACGATACATCCAAAGATACACCAGAAGATTATCATGAAGTGGAAGAAGTTCCACAGCATACCCCAAAAGAAGATGTGAAAGATGAAAACAAGCCAATAGTAAATGGTAGCAATGAAGAAAAACAACCCATAAGCACTGATGAAAATAAGACTATTATAGAAAACATTAACAATACCATCACGCCCGAAAATCAGAAAAATGTCGAAAAGGAAGATGAAAACAATACGATGATAACAGAAAACACGACAAAAACTGATGAAATAACAGTCAAAGACAATGCCACTACACTTCCAGAAGAAAACGTGGATACAATAGTAAAAGATGATAAGACGTATAATGATACTAATAGTAGTACCCAAATAGCAAATGATACCTTGATTATAGAGGATGTGAGTGTTAATCAGACTATTCCAACTAACTCGAGCAAGGAAGTACAAGAAACCAATGAAACTATACTAGATTCTCCCGGTAAAGAAAACGAGGTTTCAGAGTCAATACTAGTCACAGAAAGTACTAAAAGCCAAAACGAAGATAATCCAAGTCAAAAAGCTGTTAAGAACCTTGAAGCCTTGAAATCACAGAGTAATGTGGGAGATTCACAATCAGTATTCGAAGTAGTCCCCAAGAATGACGTGGAAACGAAGGTTGAATCAGATATATATAGTCTGGTAATCATGTTGATTGTAGGATTACTTTCATTAGGTGTGGGATTCCATATGGGAGCAAAATTATAATTAAAGCCCCATCCATATTTTATATTTTTTTTTTGAATATTTAAATGAATGTCCGTCAGTAAATACCATTAGTTCTCTTGTAAAGATCTTACATAAATTTAGAAACGTATTCGATGATGGGCACGATTATTATAAACAAAAAACATGTGTTTAGTTATTTACTACTTTTAGTACTGTTTGTTAGGTCTGTTGTTTCTTGGATGATAGTCCCTGATCTAATCTATCAAATAAATGTTACACTGTGGAAGCTGTAAGAATAATGGTTGTCAAGTGTCTTGAATATGTGTTTTTTGGGGAGATTGGACGGATTGGCTATGATAATGGCATACTACTTTCTAAATTATGGTTATTGGTGGCATTATTATGTTGGGGTATTATGAAATCCTNNATTAAGTTAAGGTATATTAATCATTAAATAAAAATTTATAGAATTCAAAAAAAATAAAGTTTATATAGTTTGATAACTATATATACTAAATGGCATTTGACTAATCTTTAATCATGTGTGATGAATAACACACAAGACCTATACCTATCAGAAAATAGGATTTAATATAATTAGCTGAAATTACATGTGAAACAATCTGGAGTTCATTTAAATTTCATTTTCTGATAAGGATAATTATTCTTATTCTAAACTATTTTTAATGAATTTAAAACTATTATTATTCATATTATCTACAAATATTTATATAAACTAGTATTCCATATTGGTTAATTTATTATTATATCATCAGTTAATGCTTAGATTTTACATATGCCAATATAATCAGTGTTAATAAGAGTTTCATAAAGTTTATGACTTAAGAATTATGAAAAAAAGACATTAAAATACATAAAAAATGTATTTCAATATTAATTATCCTAGAAAGGATTAATTCACTGTATTTCAAGTTTTAAAAAAAGAAATTTTTTTTGAATAAAAAAATTAATTATTCAATTTATTCAGATGCTAATTTGATATCTTCTACATTAACAGTTTTTCTACCTGCGTGTTCTGCAAGTTTAATAGCTGAAAATGCTATGTCTGTACCGATATCTTCTAGTACATCTGTTAATGCAGCTGCTGCATCGTCACTTACTCTTTCTGCTCCAGCATTTTTGAGTAATCTTTTTACTGGTGCGATTGGTATTTCTGACATTTATATCTATCTCCTTAAAATTTATTTGATATTATTAATTATATACACTTTTAGTATATAAATTTAGCCTTAATTTTTGATTCATATACTATTTATTTAATCGATTTTTAATCTATAATTCATTATTAAATTATTATATATAACCACATATTTCTCATAATGATTTTATTATAGATGAATTTCAATAATGTGATTTTCTTTTTTAAGAATTTATCTTTATCTAGTATTACAAAAATTTTAATCAATTGTTTATTCTAGTTTTACTTAGTAATTCGTTCTGTTTTATTCAATGGAATGTTTTAAAAATATTTTTCATATGATTGGTGGCATTTATATATTAATTCATTAATTACTATATGAATTGAGTTCAATAACATTATATCATTTAAATTTAGAAGGTTTTCATAGATTGAATCAAGTAGATCAATCATTTCTTTAACATCATTTTTGTTTAGTTCATATTTTCTGCTTATGTATTCCTCTAATTCTGTTATAGAGTCTAATATTTCTCCGGCAATGTCACCATTAAGTGATAGGTTTTCGTTATGTGAATACTCGATGTATATGTCACAATATTTAATAATGAATTCAATGTTATCTATTATTTCATCTAGATACTCTTCATCTACTTGCATTAATAATTTCCCCCATTAATGCTTAGTTTAATGTTATATCTATAATGTTATATATTGGGAGAGGTATTTATCTTTAATGATTCCATCCTTTTTTTTCTAAAAATCATATGTTAA
>MUZZ01000171.1:11732-12926 GCA_003266075.1 Methanosphaera sp. rholeuAM74 | reverse complement strand
ATAAATCATATAGAATCAGGTAAAATGGTTCCAGACAATCGTCTTGCAAAGAAAATTGAGAAAGTCTTGAAAATAAAGATAATAGAAAAAGTTGAAACAGATGAACAAGAGTTCCGGGATGTTAAACGTTACCGAGAAGCAACTATAGGTGACATTGCAAACATCAAAAGAGTTTAACTCTCCCCTCCACCCATTTATCTATTTTTTTGATGAGTAATAGCCGTCAAACACTTTTAAACTATCATATTCCCCAATTAAATCCTTGTATTCAGGGTATTCCTCGCTGACAACAATTATATGTGCAGGGGGATGTGTCTTCTTAATGCTCATTATACTCTTTGTAGTATCCTGCTGTACCTTCACCAGTACTGCTACTTTAATGTCATCCCTAGGATTCTGCTTAATCACCCTACGAGTCACATCAACAATCTTATCTAAGCCAATTTTTCTAGGTTTGTCAACAAAGTTTAGCTGTGCATGCCTTTCTATATCCGCCAGTGCATTTAATGCCTTTTTCTTATTCATAGCCCTTACTAAAATTAATGCCATACATATCAAATCCCAAAAAATATTTAAAAAAAAATAGAGTAGTTAGAAGAACCACTAGTGTCTTCTAAAGAATGATTTTATCAGCGTACTCCTGAATAATGCTAGGAGTATTAACAGTATTCCTATCACACTCTGAACGTTACCTAATAAATCAAATATACGTGAATCGATTGGCAAGTTCCACGTTGGCGACGTCCTTCCATTAGGTGCTGGAGTATAGTATACACCTACTGCCTTGATATTTTCCTTTACATTCAAGTCGGATGCATCCACGTGTTCTACTCCCACAATTGTACCACCATCAATTGCCTTGTTAACTGATGCAGCAATCTTTATTGGGTCATATCCATTACGTTTTACTGCTGTGGATACAACATCACTTGTAGCCTGTGCTAATCCCTTCTTATCAGAACCATAGGTTGACACTGATGGATTGTCCGAAGTAACTGTTATAGCATTCTTTAATGCCTCATATGCGTAAACTACTGTTAAAGGACTTCCATCAACAGGGGATACCTGATAATTATCTGCTTCTGGATATCCCACACTCCATCCTGCTGCACTTACTTTACTGTATGGTTTCTCCATTTCATGTCCAGTATCGTTTAGTCTTTGTGGAGTAAACATATCACCAGTTGTTACTCC
>MUZZ01000171.1:0-11651 GCA_003266075.1 Methanosphaera sp. rholeuAM74 | reverse complement strand
GGTACTGATGCTACTCCACCAGATGCTGCTTGAACCCTTATAGTGTTATTGTTATCTACTGTGACAACGTATACATCGAAATCCCCACCTACAGCAATACCCTCGGTAGGATTAACTGCCATCAAACGTATTCCATCAAATCTCTGTGCGACACTCACTACTTCAGATGGTGTAGAATTTGATTCAACTGCAGCCAATGCATTGATGATTGCTGCTACACGAACGTTAGAAGTACCTTCACCCCCAGATAGTAGTGCCATCTTATGCTCTTGAGAGAAAATAAATGTTGACTGGAACATGTTAGTTGCAAAGGATTGACTTCCAGCCGCACATCCATTCGGATCTTTTGCCGTTGGATCGGTTATTACTGCCACGTTCATGGTAGCTGATGCAACTGAAGAAAATACTAGTAACAGTATCATGAATACTGCAATCTTTGATAGTTTTCTTTTATTAAACATGATTAATCACCGTTATTGTGTAGTATTTGAGCTACTTCCTGAATGTGAAGAGTTGTTATTGTCTGCTTTATATGAATCAGCAACATCTATTGCTGAGAAGTCTTCAACTACCGTCACCACGACATTCCCAGTATTTGAATCTACTTGGATGTCCACTGCATTTATTGGTGCTATTGCTGTTCCGGGTATTGTGGACAGTTTGACCAACTGTTCTCCATTTTCTATTGCATCCGACAGTAATAGTTGTCGTTGGGATGTGATGAGAGTGTTACCCTTTATGTAACTACCATCCCTAAAACCTGCCGATTCAACATTGGACTTAATTACGTTGGTTGGAATCACGTCATTTCCCTTAATCATTACACCTGCAATAGGCACTCCATCATCAGTACTGTTTGATGTGGCAAAGGACATATAAGACATTGCTCTACCTGATAATATTAGTATAAATGCTAAAATGAGGATAATGAGCGTATCCCTTCTTACCTTTATATACAAAAATCATCACCTCTACGTTGTAATTAGTATTATAGACTAACTAGTTTGAATCAAATTTTTCTTAATATGATATATTATGATTATTATGTTGATTATATAATATATTTTTAATTTTAATACTATTTTATTTTTTTGATGAAATTTTACACCTGACAAGGTCATCCTTGTATTTGAATGCTGCCTCACCAGTACATACTATTAAATCCGCATCCAATGTAATAGCCTTGTTAAAACCTGCTAATACCTGGTTTAACGTTGCACCCAATGTTCCATCCTTATGTCCTTCAGGCATTGAGTCTGGTAAAACTATTTTATCAGTAAAATTACCATTTTGGATAGTTAACTTGGAGCATTCATAGGAATTCTTTGAAGCTGGAATGACTATGTCTGCATACTTACATGCACAGTTAAGTATCTCTTCATCACCTTGAAGCCCTGACTCTGATGATGTGGTTATGACATTGATGACCTTGGAGTATGCGTGTTTTAGTTCCTTAAGTACTGTCTCTATTCCTGCTGGGTTATGAGCATAATCAACCATGACATCTTTACCATTAATAGAGGTTATCTTCTCCATACGTCCTGATACACCCGTGAATGTTGTGATATTTGTTTGTATGTCCTCAAAGGATATTCCAAGTACCTTGTTTGCCACTATTATTGTGGGGATACTGTTATAGATGTTATGTATACCAGTTATGCCCAGATGGAACTGGTAAAATTCATCTGTAGGTGTTCTTAGTGTGAACGTGTCATGTGTTTGGTTTATGTTACAAGCAAGGTAGTCTGGCTTAGAATACTTTATTCCACAACTACATTCATATATGCCCACACCCGAGATACTTTCTTGGATTCTGGTGCTACGACCACATACACATGTTTTATCTGAAACATTTCCAGTATTGTAATCTACTCCAAAGCTTATTACTTCGCCATTATAGCCTAGTTTATCTATTAAACCCATTATCACCGGGTCGTCGCCATTTACTATTAACATCTTGTTTTCAAGTAGTTCTATTAGTTCACCCTTTACTCTTGCATAATCTAAAAAGCTTGAATCCTCGTTTAAATGGTCTGGTGTGATGTTCGTTATTATTCCGACATCCGGATGACAGTCCTTTGCCAGTTTAGTTAGGCTTCCCTTGTAGCCGAATGTTCCAGTTTCTAATATGTTCACATCACCATTTAATCTTGATTGTAGTGCTGGTATGTCTCCAGCATTTCCCTGCATCCCATCAAGGTTATGTTCGCATGGATTGAATCCTGACAGTCTTACGATGTGTTTTAGGAGGTTGGTTGTTGTCGTCTTCCCATTAGTACCAGTGATACAGATTACTGGATGTGTTGGCTCAAAGAGTCTGAATATGTCCTCAACTGTGAGAATTTCTATGTTATGCTTTAGAACTTTCTGGTATAGCTGTGAATTATTGTCTATTAATGCTTTTGGTAGTATGAAGTAATCCGTATCCTCAAAGAATGATTCCGGAACTTCACCATGGTATACTTTTATTTGTGGGTAGTCTTTTAGGGAGTTTTTGAAGCGACACGTGTCTTCGTCTGCAAGGTCGTTTGCTCTGACAGTGTATGAATGGTCTGCAAGTATTCTTGCTATCAGGTTACCGTTTATCCCACATACTCCCACTACGCTGAAGATTGCATCGTCCTTAATATCATTTGTCTGCATATAATTTACTTCCTTCAGTCAATCCCTTAAGATACTTATCTTTGACCTGTTGGTATGAGTTTGAAGCTCCTGCTCCCAGGTGTACTATGATGTCACCTTCTTTTGCATGTTTTATTGCGAGTTGAGCTGCTTCATCAACGTCACAGACAGCCATCTTTATGACTTCATCGTTATCGATAGCATCAAGAAGTTCAAATGCCCTATTCATATCCAATGAATCAGTAATTTCGACGTATCCCGTTGCTATGACCATATCCGCATAGTCTCCTACGATTTTACCGCTTTCAGCCTTGTCACGTGTTGTGGTTGAATCCACACTACCGAATACTATGATTATGTTCTCGTCTTTGATTGATTCTAGTGCTTGTCTGATGCTCTGTCCATAGGATGCATCATAGTATGCGTCTATTCCATTGAATTTTCCAAGATATTCCATGCGACCTCCAACACTTTCAAATGATTCTATACCCCGTTTAACATCATCAATTGACAGGCCATATGTGAGGCTACAGGCTATTGCTGCTGTGAGGTTTTCATAGTTATAGTTTGCAACCGTCTTCAGGTTGATTTCTGTTTCTGTGTCATTATATGATATTATGTACTTATTTTGTTCTACCCTACCAGTGAATGATGGGGCATAGTTGTCTAAGTCCACATCTTCTGAGAATGAATTTATCATGTTATAGTATATCGTGTCTTCACGTTTATTGGTTAATATGTCCCCACATTGACAGTTTGCTATTAGCGTATCACTGGTTTCCATAATAATGGATTTTCTATCCACGTAACGTTGCATTGACCCACCAAACTCTGAGAGGTGTTCCGGTATCAGATTAGTGATAAGACCCATTTTTAGCTTTATTTCTCCGATTAATCCTAGTGTTCCATGGGGTAATTCTAGTATGGCTATGTCAGCACCCTTGTATTCACCATTTATTATGTCATTTACTAGTGCTTCACTTACCAGGTTTTGTTTCATCGATGAACACTGGTATACATTGTATCCTGCAGCCTCGAATATCTTGGTAACCATGGTTGTAGTTGTAGTTTTACCGAATGAGCCTGTTATTCCTATCTTGTCCATGTCGAGGATGTCATCTATTATCTGGCTTATCATCTTGCGTGTTATTATTGTCTTAGCCTGTTTTTGTGCTTCCATTCTTATCGGTGCTGATTCTGGTATTGTGGGTGCTAGGTATATTGCATCATATCCATCAATGTCTGGTTCATCTAATCCTAAATCCAAGTTTATTCCTTCATCTACTAGTACGTCGAGAAGTTTTTGTCGTCTTGGAGTGAATTCTTCATACTTTTTCTTGTCATATAATGTTACGAAGACTCCTATGTGGTTCAATAATTTTGCTACTGGTCTTCCAGCATTTCCTGCACCTATTACTATACATTTTTCCATATTCAAACTACAACCCCATTATATTTGATTAAATCTATACTTCTATGTATTAGAAGGATTGTTGTATAGATTATTTATTATTATTGAGGTTTGTCTTTAATTGTTAATAAAATTATTTAATAATAAAAATAGTGGCAATTGTTTAAGAAGTAATATGAAGCTTGAATAAGTAATTATGCAAAAAGGAATTATCTAGGGGGGTAATCATAGGTATTGTATAGTTTTTTATCGAATAATGTTGTTCTTTTTAAGCAGACCACTTGCCGGATCCATTCCCTGAGCACCCAGTAGTAATACTACGTCATCATCACCAGCTTTCTTTATTGTGTCAACAAGTGATTGCTCCAAATCATCATATACTGTGTATTGTATGTTGTTATCATCAAGCACTGATGTGAATACCTTTAGTTCTCCTTCTGTTACCGTGTTTAAGTTGTTTACCACGTCACAACTCTTTGTCAGAACCAGGACATAATTATCCAGGTCTCGTAGTGTGTCACTTAGTGCTTGTGCGATTTCAGAGTTAATATCTTCACCCCTAGATCCTCTTATGGCATCTATGACATACAAGTTTTCTCCCAACTTTGAACCGTTTTCTATTGTGAGTTTTATACCTGAAGGGTTGTGTGCAAAGTCATCTATTATCACAGGATTACTTTTAAGCCTGATAAAACGTCTTGCAAGTGGCTTATAGTTTTTGAGGGAATTTACAACATCCTGATTGTCTAAGCCCTTATATACGCATACTGCTATTGTCGCCATGATGTCCTGTATGAAGTGTACTGAGGTAAATGGAAGATCATCATATTCTATGTATAACTCGTCACCAGCATAGATTCCCACATTATCCTTGTAGTAAACATCAAGGGGGTTGTTTGAATCATACAATCCGAAAAACATTACCCTGATATTGGATTTATCCTGTACAAGCTCTGCCATTTGCCTAATGTTATAATCATCATAGTTTAGCACTAATAGGGATTCTCTGTCATTGTTTAGAAGGCTTCTAGCAGCTCCCGATATTTCATACAAAAGTTCGTCAAAGGATTCCACCAAGTTCATATGGTCTTTTGAGGCATTGGTTATGATGGATACATCAGCATCCAATGCGCTGATCATCTGGTAGCTGTGGTCTTCCATTATCCTATCATCCCATCCCTGAACCTCGGATACTTCCAATGCTATAACATCAATTAATCCCATCTTCTGGTAGTAGTCATAAATTTCAGTAGAAACACGTGGATCAATTAATGTGTTACCCTCTGATTCAGCGTCAGTATTAGTGTATGTATTATAATCTAAGTCCGAAAAAATAGTGTAGAGTATGTGTGTTGTGGTTGATTTACCATTAGTACCTGTTACTGCTACCTTAAATGCGTTACCTGCACATTCTGTTACTGTTTTACGAATTGCGAAGGCTGTTGCATACTCGATATGGTCAGTGACGATTAATGCGATACTCCCATCTTCCACGGTTTGTATTGCATTATCCTGTGGATTCTGAGTAATAACACATGAGACACCCTTATCCTCTGCTATTTCGATGCCTTTAGCGTTAATCCAGTGCCTAATTACAATATCATCCTTATTAGCCTTGTTTAGAAAGGTGAATTGACCGGTTAAGAGTCTATCTTCACCGTATAGTTTGCCCCTAACTTGTTTAGCTAACTGTGATGCCAGTATTCCATTACTCATAGGATTAATCCCCAATCATATTATTCTAAACAATAGGAGTGCTATTACTGATACTATGAATGTTATAGCCCAGTACAATATTATTATCTTCTGTTCGGACATTCCATGATAGTTTAGTGTGTGGTGTAATGGTTCAACCGGCAGGGTGATAATGTGTGACCTGTGTAATAGGCTTACCACTACTGAGACTATAGGAACTGCCAATGCAATTATTGAGAATACCAAGGAGTTTCCAAGTAGTGCTGCTACCATGTAACCTGCACCTAATGCGTAACTTCCAGTATCCCCCATGAATATCTTTGCAGGGTAATGGTTAAGTACCAGAAATCCTGCACATGCACCTGCTATCACAATAAATGGTAATGATGCGACACTACCAGTAGTGACGTTAGTGTATAATGCTGAAGCTATTGAGGCTATTGCTATGATTCCTGCGGCTAATCCGTCCATCCCATCTATAAGGTTTACCGCATTGATTGAACCGATAATGGCAAATAGTGCTAGTGGAATCATGAGCATTCCGATATCTATTCCCATCAAATTGCTACTTAATACTCCTGGCAGTAATATGAAACATGCCACCACTAATTGGACTATTATTTTCTCCGTCTCTGATGTTTCACTCTTTATAGGTATTTCATCGATAACTTCGAGTTTATGTTCCTTCTCGACAATTTCAGCAAAATCCTTTTTTGCCTTATCTGATGCTATTCTTGCTTCCTCACCAGGTTCTAATGTTAGTAGACCAATTTTTACTGGTTCTGTTCCATTGTTACATACCACTTTCTGGTATTCCTTTACTTTAAAGCCCAGTAAATCGTCGAACATTCCGAATAATCCGGCTACTCCCATTATTAATGCCGTGATTATCAGGTAACTATTAGTACCTATATCGAATAAGAATAATGTAACCATTGCTACGGCTATTAAAATTCCGAATCCACCCATGGTTGGTGTTCCACTCTTCTGCCTGTGTTCTGATACTATTGGATTATCTCTTATATCAGCACGTATTAGTTCACGTCTAACAACTGATGTGAATATTGCTGTGGCAATCAATGTTATTATAAACACAAATACATCTATTTGTCCAAACATAATATAAACCCCTAAAATATAATTATCACATATTATATTGATTTATGTTTAAAGACATTAAAAAAATTAACTATTGGGGGTCATAGACTTAGTTGAATATTGTTCTTATTTAAGTAATTACCAGCCAATTTATTTGACATTTCATTGAGTACTTCCATGTTTTTAGAACGTAGGGTTATTCTCTGATAGTTTTCTGGTCCATGAACTATGTAAGAGTCTTCTTTATCAAAATACTTTCGTGATATGTCCCCACCATGTTCAAACGTGCCTACGGGTATTTCATAAGCATGGTAATCCTTTATGGCTGATTTAACCCTTCTTGCATCCCATTTACCAGTAGCCATATCCACCAGTTGACACAATGGGTATACATCTGTGGCTGCGGCTGTCATGTAACGTGTGCCACTAGGTCTTGTGTTAAGTTCGATTATTAAGTCTTCATCACTTTTTGTGCTGTGTAGTATGTCTATGTCCATTGTCCCATCCAATGCCACTAAATCAGCTATTTCCTCTGCAAGGCTTCGCAGGTAATTATTGTGTTGTGTGTTGTCCTCGTCTTCAATTGTTAGTGGTGCTTTCTTAATCTTTGCTAGTGGATGAGTACCCTTCAGAGTAGTGTTACCCTTATATACCGGAGTCAATGCAACACTTTGATTATTCCATCTGAGAACTTCTATTGAAGCTTCAAAACCCTCAACATAGTCCTCTACGAATACTTCATCATTGTTTAAGAGAAATTCATCTACATCATCCTTGGTTAAGGCTATTTTAACTCCTGAACCACCTTGTCCTGCAGGACTCTTCAATACTAGTGGTAACTCATCCAGTAAATCCTCCCCAATAGTGTATTTCCTATAGTTCGGAGTTTTTATACCGTTCTGGTCTAGGAATTTCTTTGTTTTGTACTTGTCATAGGCAAGAGATGCTGTTGAGTGACTGGATGCTACTACTGGTATACCCATTTCTTCTTCGAGTTTCTCCTTCATAAGTCCAACATCAATTAGTGGTGGGTCAATACCTATTAATGGTATTACTGCATCAACATCCTCCTTGATTGCCACTTCCATGGGTTTATCCATACCCCTTTCTACGATGTAATGTTTATCTGCTAAATCAAGGTTTATCGCATTTTCATTTGATTCCGTGACTATGCTGGTAATATTGTTTTCTTTTAAGTACCATGCAACATCATCAAAGAGTCTTGAGCCAATAAATAATATCTTCATCTAATCACCAAAGCCCTCATATTATTCCAACTATATAATCTACTAATTCATTCATACTTTCTTCTATTTCCGCAGATACCGTGTTTACCCTTGTCATGTCCTTTGGTTTTATGCCTATGGTCATGATTTGTGAGTGAATATACTCTTCAATGTAATTGATTAGAAATGATAATGGCATGGAATGTGTCGAGAAGTTAAAGGTGTCTATCTGATTTTTGTCTATTATGAGGAAAGTTCCATCCTGTGCATCGAATTCTACTGCATCGACTATTATTATGTGTGATGGCTGAATCTTTCTTACCTCAATCGTGTGATTTTCTGGAGCTGTAGCTGCGTTTAATAAATAGATGTTATCCGTATTCTTATCTATCGTTGATAATTTTTCGTATAGTTTGTCTATTATCAGTGGTCCTAGAGCATCGTCTCCACGCATAGTGTTTCCTATACCCATTACCAGTAGTTTATCATAACCTTTAAGGAAATCCTTTATTTCATTTGATTGTTGTTGTGACAGTATTTAATCCACCACCCATATTATATTTTAATTGTATTCTTATTGTCTGACCCTTTTCTACAGGGATTTCATCTATTGGTATGATTAATGGTGGATTCAACATTGGTGTCGGTTCTAAGACGAAACCATCCCCCATTAACGTGTACGTAGTTAGTTTTATAGAGTTTGCCCTAGCAGTTTTATTTGCAGTTAATGATAGTAGTTCATCGAAGTCTTCTTTGATTTTTTTGTTGAAGTATACCTCTTGATATGTTACTTCATCGGAGAGTTTTTCGTATTGTGGCTTTCCATCTTCTATGTATGTGATGTTTGTGACTTTGGAGTAGGTTAGTGTTATGGTATTGATTACTGCCTTGGGAATGAAAAATGTTTGGTCGTTTGTATAGTTTAATACGTTGTTAATTACTGGTACTTGTTCTTCATCTATCAATGCCGTGTCAAGCATTTCACATATTATTACATCAGCATCATAGTCTAGTTTGATGTTTGTTGCGTCTGCACATATTACTTCGATGTTGTCGTACTGGGATAGGTTTTTTTTGGCTAGCTTGTATGTTCGTGGATTGATTTCTATGGCAATTACTTTATCTGAATTGTTTGAAGCTCGTATTGCCAGTATTCCTGAGCCTGTTCCCAAGTCATATACTATACCATGAGCATAGTTGTCTATTGTTTTATTGAATGCTTCGACTCGCTTTTTGTCTTTTATTAAATCGCTGTGATACTTCATTATTTATAATATATTCAATTAAGATTCATATAAAAATTTTGAAAAAAAAGAGTTATATTTACATCGCGATTTTTGTGGAGATTAACATGAATAAGTTCACTATTTTATTAAATAAGAGTTCATGTGGGTATAAATTTGTTTCAATTATTTAATTAATGCTCATGAACTTGATCCAATTCACCAGTACCAGCACTAGTAAGTTTTACGTGTTCAACACCTTTTAATCTCATAATTTTTTCTGTTAATTCTCTTATATAGATTATATCACCTTTGACTATTATTACTTCAAGGCAATATTTATCATTCATGTGTACGTGTAAACTCGCATCTATTTGTTTACGGTAGTCATGTTGAATATCAGTCATGGATTCTAGTACACCAACGTAGTGGTGGTCATAGATTACAGCTAATACTCCTACACGTTCACCTTCCATTTCATTCATCCATTGATAACGAAGAATGTAATCTTTTAATGCGTCACGTATTCCTTTAGAACGGGATTGGTATCCACGATCTCTTAGTACCTCATCAAACTCATCTAATAGTTTGTTAGGTAGAGACATACTGATTCTCATGATTAACTCTCCTGTTTATACTACCTAGAGCTCTAAGACAACACTCATGCCATAAGAACTAGATACGTATAAGTTTTAAACAATAATTCTACAAGTATTGTTATTACTATTTATATATCTTATAAGTATTAAGTTTATGCAATATTATTATTAAAAGCGTTAATGTTTAAAGTGCCAAACAAGATTAAATATGAAGCATGTGAACTAATAAAGAAATATAACGCCATCCATAACTTAACAAAATAATATATAACTGTTTTAATAAAAAATAAATAATTATAATAGAAATTTTTATCCCCAGATTATTACCAAAACCCATGATTTATGATTATTACATCTTGATAATATTTGTGATAGGAATTTGAAACACTATACATAATTTTAGACTTTCCAAATGATGATAATGAAATTGAAAAGGAAGATACTTAAACATAGTATCACACACCATTCACCTTATTAACTTGAAATAAAACTCCAAAATACCATTTACGATATTAATAACACAAAACAAATTATAATGAAAACATTTATATAAGATGTCAGAGAGAACATAATATAGTTGTTAGTTGAACTACAACGATAAGTATGCAGCGATAGTCCAGTATGGCTAAGACTCTACCCTGCCACGGTAGTGACCCGGGTTCAAATCCCGGTCGTTGCATTATAATATTACACATTAAATATGCGGTTGTAGTCTAGTCTGGCTAGGACTTGGGCCTTCCAAGCCTACGACCCGGGTTCAAATCCCGGCAGCCGCACTATAACTTATTATTAAAACTATTTTTTCATACAAATTTTAACAAATAATTATTTACACTCATATCAACAAACTAGATATATAATAGAAATTACTACATTATTAATTCTAGAGAAGGGACTTAGAAATGAATGGAATAATTGTGGGTGCTGGAAGAATAGGCTTAAATCTAGCACGTAACATGGCTGAAAAACATGATATAATACTAATCGAGAAAGACCGACAAGTATGTGAAAATGTCAGCGAATTACTTGATTGCTACGTAATACAGGGAACAGCAACAAACATACAGGTACTTGAAGAAGCAGATATCAACAAAGCCGACTTTTTTGTAGCAGCAACCCCCAACGATGAGGTAAACCTACTATCATCAGTATATGCCAAAGATAATGGTGTAAAAACAATAGTATCCAGACTAAATAACATCGAACACTTAACCATATTTAAAAAATTACATATACAAACCATAAACCCAGAATCCAGTGCAATGAGATATATTGCAAGAAACATAGTTCGTCCAACAGCACAACGTCTAGTATCCCTAGGAAAAGGAGATGCTGAAATAATAGAATTAATCGTTAAAAACAACAATTTAATCTTCACACCAATTAAGGACATAGAATCCAATTCCGACAAGTTTAAGATAATCACAGTATACTCTGATGATGAAGAAATAATACCAACCCCAGAAACAGAACTAGGATACGATGACAGTATAGTAGTCCTAGTTAAAAGAAAATACATACATGAAATTAGACAACTATTCACACAAGAAGAACTTGAATAACCCCTGATTGATATGACATATGAGAAAATACTGACATTATCCTATTTTTTAAGAATAGAAGGTGTGAATGTTAGTATAAGAAGTAGTTTAATGGCATGCCACG
The DNA here is from genome assembly GCA_003266075.1 of Methanosphaera sp. rholeuAM74. Classification (GTDB taxonomy): domain Archaea; phylum Methanobacteriota; class Methanobacteria; order Methanobacteriales; family Methanobacteriaceae; genus Methanosphaera. The sequence goes on along the minus strand of MUZZ01000171.1, from coordinate 112 downwards.
TTTACGATATGTTCAATGACAAGTTAAGCCTCAAAGAACTTAAGGAAGCCCTAAAATGTGTCTACATTAAAAATAAAGAAGATTTAAGTAGATATGATAGAGCTTTTAACAA
>MUZZ01000182.1:2760-2895 GCA_003266075.1 Methanosphaera sp. rholeuAM74 | reverse complement strand
TTTTTCGATGTTCAATGTATGATTTTCATTGATTCCACCATAAATCAATAATTTGTCACCCACTATTAACTTGCGTATGACATCACGTAAAGACTTTGTAGGCTCAAAGGCAGCACATTCAATTACGCCAGAACC
>MUZZ01000182.1:0-2616 GCA_003266075.1 Methanosphaera sp. rholeuAM74 | reverse complement strand
GGATTATTTCCCCTTATCCCATAGAGGACAGGACATGGTGTGTGTGGTTCTATTGCAGCATAGTTTGCTTCTTGGTCTATGTTGTCAAATGTCTCTGGATAGGTTAATTCGTTCATCAGGAATATGCTGTCATCATCTAGCAAACGTTTTGTTCCATAGTTTTCTGGAATCCTATAAGCCAATAACTCGTATGTCACATCATCTAATTCAATGGAAATTGCCGCTATTGATCCAATGATTCCCCTTCCCTTCTTAAACTTGTGGAATCTGATGCCCATCCTCCTGGCAAATTCTTCTGCATAACTTATGGTGTATATCTCATGTATTGCACCTATTGCATATTCTTTCATAGGCTCGGTTATTTCACCTTCATAGAATACCACTCCAGGATTAGTGTTAGCTCCTTCAAACATTGAATACTTCTCGACCTCATCTAGGACTATCCTTTCAACAGTAGATACCTCTTCAGGAGTCACTTCAACAACAAACGATAATGCACCGTTTCCTCTTGTCTTATATCTTGCGAAGGGATTTAATCGTATGAGTCGTGGATAATCAAGTGGAGTTATAGCATTCTGTTTTAATTTCTCCAATATGATATGGGTTAAATATGTTGTACACATGCCTTCAGCAGAATCTGTATCATCCAATCCCACATGTAATTTAACTAGATTATTAGAATTCAAGTAGACTACCCCATTATTTCGATTAAGCTAATATAATGTTTGAATAGAGTACTATAAGTATTTTAAAAAAATAACGACAAAAATATTAGCAATAACTGACATAAATGTTAAGTGATTAAAATGGATAATTCAAGCATAAATAGAAACACCATACTTAAGGATATTACAGACCTTCTTACGAGTTTTGGATTCAAAACATCCCACATCTATGACAGAAGTTGCTTTGACCTACTTGCAAGAAAGGATGACATACTCATAATACTTAAGATACTCTTAAACATTGACAGTATTACACCCCAGCAAGCAGAGGAACTATCCAAGATTTCAGGAACGTTTCTGGCAAGTCCAATTATTATAGGATTAAAATCCAAGCAAAACTACCTAGAAAATGATGTGGTATATGAAAGGTATGAACTGCCAGCAATCACTCCACAAACTCTATGTGACATAATAGTAAACGACATACACCCAGAAATTATCGCAAAACGTGGAGGATACTATGTTAGAATTGATGGTAAACTATTGAAACAGTTAAGACAACAGAATAACCTTTCATTAAAGGAATTAGCTGATTTAAGTCATGTTTCCAGAGAAACCATTTACAGATATGAACAAGGAAACTCACAGACATACCCCGAAACGGCATTAATGCTTGAAGAAGTACTTAACGAAACCATCACCTCGCCAGTGAATATCTTTGAAAATGAACACGTCAACACATTAGATAACAGCATACAAGAGCCAGTAGAACTAATTAAGTTAGGATACGAGATTAAATTATCCAAAAAAACACCATTTGACGCTATATCAATACATACAAAAGATAATAAGGAAGTAAACCAGCTTCAAAGAGAACTTGAAGATAAATTGAATGAGATAGAAAAACTTAAAAAAGAAATCAATAAGAAAAGTAGCACTCATGACTTGATAATAACAAACCTAGAGAAGAACCGTTCCAATAAGATGCTCAACAACATTGCAGAGAAGACTAATGACATAGCATCCATTACAGGACACAAGGCACTATTTGTCCTAAACCATGAGCATGAAAACAATTCAATTAACAGCATTCCCGCCATATACACATGGGAATTAAAGGACATCGAAGATATAAAAGAACTTAAAAAAATGATTGATGAAAGAAAAGAAGAAATAGAATAACTATAAACAGTTATTTATATAGCTGAAAGTTTCCTCAGCCTCACTTATTTTTGCAACACCCACACAGACAGAGTTAATATAATCCACGTTCTTTATAAAGTCATATGCCTCTTCGACCTTAAGAATTCCTGTAGCTAGTGTACGGTTTGCTATGACCTTCTTGTCCATAGTAGATATGATTTCCTCAAATACCTGCCTGTTTTCTTTGTTAAAGAAGTTACAATCCATCATGTAACCATAAAAGTTAAATGGGATGAGTAAATCATCAAAAAAGTCGACAATTGATGACATACTAATTAATGGAATGTTTTTAAATGGCTGTCGTGTTTCAATACCCACATCATAGCCATAGGATTTAATTTCATCAAGATAAGTCTTCAAATCATCAATACCCTCATTTTTTATCTTGTCATCCACATATAATCCATCGATAATAACAGATTTTGTGTTGAAATTAGAAAACAATTCCATATCATCATAGAAGTTATCAGTATTAGTATAGCCATAAATACTCCAATCATAGCCTTCATCAACAGACATGGATAATGCTTTGACAAGATCAGCATTGTTTTTCAACATCATGCTTTTAACATTCAATTTGTTGGATTTGTTAATTATTTGAAGAATGTTTTCAGGTTTGTTCTGAAAATCCAATTCATACAAGCGTGACCTGTGACCAAAATGGTTTACAAGAGTAAATGGGGAGCAACCCAGTATTACTTCATTAAATGACATCAAATTAAACCTCGCTAAAATAGTTAGTATACTA
>MUZZ01000247.1 GCA_003266075.1 Methanosphaera sp. rholeuAM74 | reverse complement strand
GACCAAAACTATCAGCCTTCAACAAGAGAGGTATACTCTCATTCAACATTTGAGGAAAAGACCCAGTACAGCAGCAGAAAAAAGCAGACAACATATTATTATGAGCGTTGGGGTGAATGGAGCTCGTGGAGCGAGAGCCCGGCAACTTCAAATGGCACAAGGCAAGTCGAAAAAACAACAAAAAACTATTGAAAAATCCAAAAAATAGTGTATAATATAAATATTCAAAAGGAGAGGTAAATTATGGGAATATTTGATTTGTTAAAAAAAGGCAAAGCGTCAGTGGAAAATGAAATAGCTAAGCTTGAGAAACTGGCAAATAACAATGATATCGAGGCAATGTTCAAGCTCGGTAATATTCACGATAAAAACGGCAACTATCAGGAATGTGAAAAGTGGTGGAAGAAGGCATCGGACATGGGTCATGTAACCGCAAAATATTTTCTTGCACTGAACTACTGTGGAGGGATGGGAGGACCTGCAACATTACCTCTTGCAGTGCAGTATCTGACTGAACTTGCAGAGGCGGGTTATACGGATGCGGCGAGGGTTTTAGGAGGCCTGCATTGCAGACATTCTCTTACGTATAATCCGATGACTGCAAAATTCTATGATCTGCATAAGGCTGCAAAATACATTCTGATGTCCATAAGCAGCGGCATTGAAGACAGGTGGCTGATAGGCGCAGGGGATCTCGGACGCATCTATGCAGGACGCTATATTCAAAATAATATGTATCAGGATACCTCGCTGGAAGATCCTTTAAAGGCTGCATGCTTGTTTTACATGTCAGCATTGGATTGTGACGAGGTAAGGGGTACATATATGGATTTGCTATATAAAGTTGCGGAAAATGCGCATTTAAATATCGATGAAGACACACTTAGCAGGTGGAGGAATAATTACAATGATTGTGTATTTAAGCTGTAGGACCAGTCTTGGAGGGCAAAAGATATGTGCAGAAAAATTGCAGCGCTTATGAGTGTTATAATTACATTAGTGTACTTGCTTCCGTGCGTGATAGCATTTGCCTATGCGGATGAAGCAAATGAACTGATATGGAAGACAGAAGAAATTAAAAATAGCGGAGATCATTACGCGGTTATAGATAATTGCAGACGTATAATAAAGTACATGGAAAATGAGCCTCTTACAGATACCGTCAATGAGGTCATATCATCGCGATATCAGGCAATGGCACTGGCATATGAGGCGCTCGGAGATTATAAGTCAAGTGCAAAAGCATATAACGAAATGATACCTTACCTTGAAAGCAATACTTCAAAAAATATGTACGATTTGATCAAGGAAGCAAAGGAAAAGGTGCTTCAATATACGCCGGAAGTCAAAGCATATGTTGATCAGGGAGATATAACTTATTTCGGAGCAAAAAATGAACCGCAGAACGGTGTCCTTTTCGGACTATGCTCAGATGGCAAGTCAGTGAATAAAATTAAAAATGATTCCGCTAAGCTGGTATATTGTGAGATAGGAGATACTGATCTTAGCTATGAGGAATATGTCATCAATGCGGCTTCCAATTCCGGACAAGCTGTTGAATTTGCGCTGAACTGTCCTAATCACGAATACGATATAAAAAATATATACAGCTATGAAGGCTGCTTAAGCGCGATTTCGGATATGATATCAAAATATAGCAATGTTCCAGTCTATTTAAGATTTGCAGCAGAATTTAATGTATGGCCACAGCCACCGACGGCAAATGAGTTTATAAGTGCATTCAGATATGTGTCGGATATTTTTCACAAGTACAATGATAATGTGGCTGTTGTATGGAGTCCGAACCAGATCTCAAACTGGAACCTGACACTTGATAATTATTACCCGGGAGATAAATATGTGGACTGGGTAGGACTGTCTTTATACGCTGTAATATACGCGCTTAATGATTCAAATAACTCCAATGACTATATGGATGTTATGTACAGAGCAGGAAAAGCCGCAGATCCGGTAAAAGCGATCAGGGGTATTGTTTCAAAGTACGGTTATAAAAAACCGATTATGATCTCCGAGAGCGGATGCGGACATACATTTATAAACGGATCGACGAAAACCGATTTTTCGGATTGGGCAGTTGAGAGACTGACGGAATACTATACGTATCTGCCAATGGTATATCCTCAGGTTAAATTCATGGCTTACTTTGATAAATATATGAATGAGGCTTATGACTTCCAGCTTTCTGCCGGGAGGAACATGGAAAAGACCTTTAATAAACTAACAGAAAGTGACAGGTTTATTCATAAAAAAGCAGGAAGAAGCGCACCTATTGTGTATTCGGAAATAAAAAACAATACAGTCCTTAACAATAAATCTTCCTTGTCTGCATATACTCACATATACAGCAGGGGCACACACCATGTCAGCTATTACATTGACAATAGTCTGGTAGGTACATCATATGAGCTGCCTTATTCTGTGAAACTAAACACAAGGCATTTTTCTGAGGGAGCGCATGAGCTCAAAGTTGAGGCTGTCGATATGGTTGGGGATACATATACTATAAAATCGTCAGTTCAGCTGTCGCACGAGGACAAGCCGAAGCCGAATATAAGTGAGGAGGTTGAAAACAAACGGATGGAAGAC
>MUZZ01000225.1 GCA_003266075.1 Methanosphaera sp. rholeuAM74 | reverse complement strand
ATACATAGTTTTTCTCGTCTTCAGATGCGTTTTGATTGTTTGCTGTTTGTTTATTCATTGTCAACCTCTCCAAAAATGCTTCTTACAACTTCTTCGGAAGCATTACCATGACCTATGCCACAGAACTTTTCATAGAATGTGTCATATTTTTCTGTGTACATTTCTGCTATTCTATCAATGTTTTTTATGCATTCGATTAATTCAATGTTGGTATGTAACTCTGGACCTGGCAAGTTTTCCTTGACTTCCTCGTATAATCCCCTGAATGATGAGTACTTCTCGAAGTCAGGTACATAGAATAGTATAGGTCTTCTTGAATGTCCAAAGTCGAAGAATACTGATGAATAATCTGTTATCAGAATATCTGAAATTAAATACAGGTCTGCAACGTCATTGTAATCTGATNNATAAGTCAATGATGGATGTTTTCATTTCCTCTGGTAATACTAGCTGTTGTGATACTGAGTAGTGTAGTCTTAACAGGATGATATATTCATCACCAATAGCTGCATATAACTTTTCTAGGTTAATCAGATATGAGAATTTTCCGTTTTCGTCGTCTTTCTCATAGTCTCTGAATGTAGGACAGTATAGTATTACCTTCTTGTCAGGGTCTAGGTTCAATTTCTTTTTTAGCTCTTGTTGTCTTATCGTAGTATCTTCGTAGAATATGTCATTTGCAGGGTAGCCCTCGTTTATGATTGTACCATCATACTCGAATGATCTTGCAAATATCTCTTTAGAATAATCGTTTGGAGATAGCAGATAATTCCATGTGTTTGATTCAATTAGAACCCTACCTCTAGCAATGTTTTTATCATCTGATTCAATATCTGCTCCCATACGTTTATATGGTGTTCCATGAGTGGTCTGTACATAAACAATATCTTTGCGAGGCTTAAGTATTGGGAAACTGATGTTTGTTATCCAGTAGTCAGATGCACCTAATATTTCCTTATAATTTGGGAAGCCTCTTGAAGTAATCATTGGTGAACCTGGAATTTCCAGTTCTCCATTATATGCCCATACAAAGTCATATGTTTCGTCTAATCCCATTTCTAGCATTTTCTCGTAGATGTATTTTGGCTGACCTGAATAGAACTGGCTGTGGAAGCTTTCAAAGAAGACAGATTTTTTGACGTATCTCCTGAGGTTATTTTTTAGTTCAGTCATGTACTGATAGTTTGGTAATACATAATTAGCGATAATAGTTCCAGATTCATCCTTTAAGCGTGCATTGATTTTGAAATGTTGACCTATGTCTGTAGAATAATATTTGAAATCAATTGGACCAGTAAACTTGATTATATTGTCCTGTTTTTCGTAGTCACAAGTGATTACCTTTCTATTTTCGTCAGCTTGATTTAAAGGTATTAATAAGTCTACACTTTCAAAGGCTATGTCATCAAATAGGGTTATTTCTCCATTCAATACTAATTTGTCATCTTCATTTTCCAGTTTAATATATTTGACTGCGAAGTCTGATTTTTCGTATTTGAATGCGAGATAATTGTCAGTTGTTTTATATGCCCAGAAAATCATGTTATTTGGGTTATCTAGTAGCATAACGTTATTGTTTTGTTCATCAAACTTAATCCTGTACAATAAATCCTTGTTTAAAGTACTTATTTGGATGTAAAAATCATAGATTCCATGGATA
>MUZZ01000127.1 GCA_003266075.1 Methanosphaera sp. rholeuAM74 | reverse complement strand
GTAATAGAATTATGTTCAGCTCTAGCTGCTAAAGAAGAAGGAGATGCACGATATGCACTTGATTTACTTAAAACCTCTGGTGAAATAGCAGATGAAAATGAATCCAATGTAATTAAAGAAAGCTATGTCAAAGAAGCAAAAGACAGAATAGAACATAACAAACTAATTGATGTGATTATGACTCTCCCGATTCAACAACAAAAAGTATTGGAAGCAATAACATATTTAACAAAAGAAAAAGAGGAAATAACGTCAGGATTACTATATGATGTCTACCAAGAATTAGCTAAGAATGATAAAGTATCCTACAGAAGACTCTTCGACTTCATCAATGAATTAGAACTACTCGGATTAATATCAGCAAATACAGTATCACGTGGAAGAGCAAGGGGAAGAACAAATGTGATCACACTTCAATGTGATACAGACATCATAGAACAAGCCCTTAGCTACAAAGAGTAATATATTCACACCTTTATATTTATTTAAAGATTCAAACTATCTTTAACTATTTTATAATAGTATCAAGCAATGCCATCCTAACTGGAACACCATTGAATGCCTGTTTAAAATACATAGCATTATCTGTTTTATCAACGTCAAAGCATATTTCATCAACACGTGGCAATGGATGCATTACTATAGCATTAGAATTAACTAAATCCTTCTTCGTAATAGCATACTGACCTTTAACTTTCAAGTACTCAGTTGGATCAGGGAATCTTTCCTTCTGTATCCTTGTCATGTATATAACATCAACATCATTAATATTGTCAAGTAACGATTTTTCAATACTGAATTTACAATTTACTTTACGTAAATCATTAATTATCTCATCAGGCATCTTCAAATCTTCTGGTGATATGAATATTATTTCAACATTAAACATAGCTAAAGCGTATACTAGGCTGTGTACAGTACGACCATACTTTAAATCTCCAACAATGGCAACTTTGATATCTTTGATTTCTCCTTTAACATGCCTTATAGTGTACAAGTCTAGTAAAGTTTGTGTTGGATGCTGACCTGCACCATCACCAGCATTAATAACAGGTACATCCACATTATCGGCTACAAACCTTGCAGCACCCTCCATGTCATGCCTTAACACTATAGCATCAGAGTACTGTGAAACAATCTGTGCAGTATCATAGAGTACTTCTCCTTTCTGAATACTTGTCCCCTGTTTCTGGTTAAAACCTATGATGTCTCCACCTAACCTTTTCATTGATGTTTCAAACGATAATCTTGTCCTAGTTGATGGCTCATAGAACATTACTCCCAATATTTTTCCGTCCTTCTTATGACATGCCACTTTTGATTGTGCTATTGGCTCCATATCCTCTGCCACATTTAATATGTATTCAACATCATTTTTATCAAAATCTCTGATTGATATTATATCTTTTAGTTTGAAATTCATTTTTATCAAATCCTCATTCACATTTTTCTTGCAAAAGTAATATAGCCTGTATGACCTGCCAGTCTACTGCTTGGTCTTGTCTTATTGTTTTTTATTTCTAATTCTCTGACATTTCCTTCTCTTATCTTAATATGTTTAAATTTATTTTTCTCTAATTCTCTGTGTACTTGTTGGAATTGTTCGACGTAGGGCGAGTATACTGCGATGAATCCACCCGTTTTAAGAATTCTATAAGCATCACTTATCACATCCTGGGGGTATGGTAAATCAAGAAATACTAAGTCTATACTATTATCTTCCTCGTTAAATCCTTCGGTAATATCTTTGTTAGTTAATGTTATGTTTTTGAAGTCAGTACCTTCAAGATTTTCTTCAATTACTTCTATGAAGTCTTCTCTTATCTCATAGCTTGATACGTGACCTTTTTCTCCGACAATATTTGCAAAAAATAGAAGACTACTTCCTGCTCCTGTTCCAGACTCCACTATTTTACTCCCATTTCCGATGCCAGTAAATCCAACTATTAGCCCTAAGTCCTGTGGTAAGAGTATGGAACATTTCCTTTTCATTAATTCTATGTAATCATTAATATTGGGATTAATTAGTGTGTACTTTTTTCCTAGATGAGTCTGTAGTGTGTCACCTACTTTGGCATTAACAATGTCTTCTTTTTTGATTACACCTTTTTCTGTGTGGAATTCTTCATCATTTATCACGTATTTCCTATTTTTTTTATCTACTATTATCTTCATATATACCACTACTCAGTTATTCTTTGAACTCTCTTTGAGTAACATCTATTATTCCATTAGCAGTTTTCTCTCCAATTCCTTCTACTTCTTTAAGTTCTTTCTTCGTAGCATTAACCAGATTTTTAATAGTTTTAAAATGTCTTAAAATGTTTTTTGCTGATACTGGTCCTATTCCTGGTAAACTTTCTGTGATGAACAGTTGTTGTTGTGGTAGCGTCACTGGTTTTGTCTGTGTTCTTATGCTTACTTCTTTTCTGTTTTTCTTGTTCTGTTCTCTTATCGCTATTCGTTTTATCATGAATGCAGTGTCTGTTTCATTCTGTGTCTGTATAATCGGTATTTTAAAGTCAATTGCTATGGATGCCATGGCACCTCTAATGGCATTTGGATGTAGGAATGTATGATAAATGTTTTCCCCCTCTATTATTAGCAATGGTTTATGACAGTTTGTTGTTAATTCTTTGGCTTGCTGGTATAATCTCTTATCTGTGATTGATTTGCTGAAGTCTTCAACAGTTTTTCTTTCAATAATTATGTCGTCAGTAATCTGATAATCACCAACACCCATGTTCTTAACCTTCACAATACAGTTAAGCTTATCCAATTCCCTCATCATGTTAGAACTTTTTTCCCTATAATCAACATATATCGTTGCTTCAGCAGTATCTTCATCAGTAAACTCATGCTCATATGGTGTAACATCCTCATTATCAGCAACATTATTGTCTAATGTTATGCTTTCCTTGTTATATGACTTAATAATATTACTTTTCATAGCCCTTTCCTTTCTCTGGCTAGACCAGTAATAAGATTCATCCAAAGTACCCTTAGTCATTAATATAAACATTTCACCCTGATGTTTACGTCCAGTTCTACCCTTACGCTGTATCATCCTGATCTCTGATGGTACAGGCTCATATAATACAACATAATCAACAGATGGGATGTCAATACCCTCCTCTGCCACACTAGTAGATATAAGAACGTTATAATCTTCATTCTTAAAAGCATTAATAGTTTCTATCTGTTTTTTCTGGCTTAAACCCTTATCATTTTCATGAGATGCTTGACCATAGAATCGCAGAGACTTAATTTTCTCTTTCTGACAGTATTCATATATTGATTTAGTAGTATCCCTGAACTGGCTGAATACAATAATTTTATTAGAATCATCCTCCTTCAATATCTGTTTAATAAGTTCAATGAGTCTAATCATCTTAGGATGATCAATTTCACTTTCAAGATACCTTCTGGCAAGCATGACAGCCTTATTAAATTTATAATCATTTTTCAAAGATTTGGAAGCTTTAGTCTTCTTCTTTTCCAGTTTATCGAAGTAGTTGTTCAATGTCTTAATAGTCTGAGTTTCAAGAAGCTCCTTTGAATGCATTATATTAATTACCTCAGTCAACACGGATATACCCTTAAAATACTCCTTTTTAGGATTACTTGATGAGGCAATCTTTTGCTGTAACCTTGACTGTTCAACAAGAATCTCCTTCTTGGAAGGATTAGATATAGAATCAATTATCCCCATTTTCTTCAAGGTTTTAAGTCTTACCTTCAAAGTTTCTTCAATTAACTTCTTAATTTCCTGTAACTCTGGAGACAACTTAACTTTTATCCATTTTGTCTGGACTTCATTAAAATACGGTGCAACATCGGGGTCATCTTCACTCTTGATTATAATCTCATTAATATAGATGTTCTTAGAGACTTCTTTAATCTTGCTCTTCTCCCATCCAGGACTAGCAGTCAATCCCAGAATCAGTTGGTCTTTTGCTTGTTGCACATACTTCTGTGCCAGATAGACATAAGAATATGAACCAACTGCATGATGACATTCGTCGAAGATTATCAGTGACACATCCTTAAAGTCATATAAACGAGATATAACATCTGACTCAATTGTTTGGGGAGTAGCACAGATAACTTGGTTGTTATTCCACATTTCCTGCCTGTCTGATGGTTTATCATTACCTGTAAGACTAGTAACATCAGCATTGACAAACATTTTGAAACTCTTCTCATGCTGTAATGTCAATGGTTTACTCGGAGCAAGAATCAGGATTTTACTATTTTCATAGTTTTTCAATCTTTCAGCAGAAACTAGTGCAGCTATAACAGTTTTACCCATAGCTGTTGGTGCTATAATCATGGTGTTACCATTTTTTAGCACTTTCATAGCTAAATTCTGTTGGTAAATCCTACCTTCTATAGTGTTCTTCTTAATATATTCATGTTCAATCCAGTTTTTCATACTAATATATTATTTGTCTTAAATCATTTATTAATTTTTAAATATGATGTAACCATAGAAAAAGTTTATCTTTTGTGGTGGTTAAAAAAAAGTAAATTGGTAATTAGAATAATGAAACAGTGTTCTTATTCATCTATGTCTATTCCTGCTTTACCAACTAATCTACCAATAAATACAGTAACAACGACTGCTATAATAGTAACTACGACTGCATATATTAACATACCTGTAATAGCACTACCCTGTTTTCCTACAAACTCTTGAATTAATGTTTGTATAGCATCATTCCAAGCAGAACCAGCTACAAATGCAAATGCAGTTGTCATCAATACTGAAA
>MUZZ01000109.1:28541-28763 GCA_003266075.1 Methanosphaera sp. rholeuAM74 | reverse complement strand
CATAATACGGGGGTTCAAATCCCTCTCTTGGCTTATTTATATTATAACACTATTTTTAGATATTAAACTTTAAAACATATAATTTAATTCGGAGAAAACATCATGATAAAAGTATATAATACAATGACCAGACAAAAAGAGGAACTAATAGTTGAAAACAATAAAATAAAACTATTCGTATGTGGTCCTACAGTTTATGACTATTCACACATTGGACATGCA
>MUZZ01000109.1:25498-28417 GCA_003266075.1 Methanosphaera sp. rholeuAM74 | reverse complement strand
AACTTCTATGCAAGGGCAACAGAACACATGGACGAGATAATAGACCAGATAGGACGCTTAATCGATAAGGGCTTTGCATATGATACACCGACAGGAGTATACTTTGAGGTTTCCAAGTTCAAAGACTTCGCAAAACTCTCCAACAGAAAACTGGATGACCTACAAAACGTCAGAATAGCAGTAGATTCCAACAAGAAAGATCCAAAAGACTTTGCATTATGGAAAAAACAGGAAGAAGAACCATACTGGGATTCACCATGGGGTAAAGGAAGACCAGGATGGCACATAGAAGATACTGCAATAACCGAATCCTACTTCGGTCCACAGTACAACATTCACGGTGGAGGATTAGACCTGATATTCCCACACCACGACGCAGAAATAGCACAAATGGAGGCAGCAAGTGGAAAAGAACCACTAGTGGAGTACTGGATGCATACAGGCTTTTTAAACGTTAAGGGAGAAAAGATGAGTAAATCGCTGGGAAACTTCATAACAATCAAGGACTTACTGGAAAGATACGATGCCCAGACATACAGGTTCTTCGTATTATCCACACACTACAGAAGCCCAATAGACTTCAGTGATGAAATACTCAGACAATCAGAAAACAGCCTAAAACGTATACAAACAACAGGTAAATTATTAATGGAAAGTTATGACAACGATCTACCAGATAACGATGAATGTGACATAGAAGATGACCTCAAAGACTTTGAAAAAGAGTTCTATGAGGCAATGGACAACGACTTCAACACGCCAATAGCATTATCCTCACTATTTGACTTCAGCCATAAACTCAACAAGTACCTGGCAGGTAATCAAATATCATCCAAATCCTTAGATGCTGTGGTATGTTCATTAAAAACGGTGGAATCAGTACTGGGTTTCGACATATTCCAGACACAAGACAATACAAATGACCTGTCAGGGGAGTTACTTAACATAATCACGGATGTACGTGAAGAGTTAAGAAGTAAAAAGGATTGGGATTTAGCTGATAAAATACGTGATGAACTAAATCAGCTGGATATCCAGTTAGAAGATAAATAATCCTATTGAGTTGAATACATTATCATCACCCTCTTTTTTTTTCAAATTATCATTTTCATAACAAAGTAATATATAAATCATCATAACATAAATATTACTTAATAATTAAAGCATTCATAACATACTATCATAATCAAGAATATTATTAATAGTATTAACTGAAGAGACAAAATTATAATGGGTGTATTGTTTTGAAAACAATTAAAAGACAGGAAATGGGAGAAAACAATGGGGATGATTTAGCTCACAGAGTCTTATCAGATATTAAAGCTCCCTCAGATTTGGGATTGCTACGCTGTGTACAGTGTGGATTATGCACATCAGTATGTCCAGCATCAAGACACTCCGACTATGATGCAAGAAACATCATAAAAAGAGTGTTGGACAATGATGAAAGCATAATAGAGGACGAAATAATATGGAACTGCTTCTACTGTTACACGTGCTACAGTGTATGCCCAGTCGGAAACAGCGTCTGCATAGTAAATCAGATAATACGGCAAATGGCAATAGAAGAAGATGTTGGCAAACGTAAAATAGAGTCATTCATGAGCTTTGCAGATAGCTACATCGAGGAAGGACTAGGAGTAATACCCAAAGAATACCACGGACAACTGCACATAGACTATGGAAAACATTGGACCAACCTACAAGAACAGCTCCAAGACGTACGAAAAGACCTGGGACTAGATGATATGTACCTATTACCAGAAGCCAAAGAAACAGTGGACAAAACACTAGAAGCAATAGGATTCAAAAAACGTGTAAAGGAAGTTAAAAAGGTACGGGATAGAATGGACGAGGTGGAATAATGGAAAAAATCGATAAATTCATACCCACAGAGAATATAACACTATTCAGGAGTTGTTTGGTATCAGCAGAATATCCTGGAGTAGAAGCGTCAACAAAATACGTCTTCGACAAACTGGGAGTAGAATACGTAATAGACAGGAATCAATCATGCTGTACAGGACTAGGACACTACTACGACATATTCGATGAATTATCAACAACAGCACTGGCTGCAAGAAACTTTAGTTATGCAATAAAAAACAATCACAGACAATACGTTCCAATGTGTGCAACATGCTATGCAATACTCAAGACATCAGCAAAGATTCTCAACGAAAAGGACGACGTAAGAGAAGAAATAAACAAGGCATTCATAGAAAACGGACTCGAAGACTTCCAATACACCAAGGGGGATATTGACCCACGTGATAACATAACCCACGTAGTTGACGTACTATACTACCTCAAAGACAAAATTCCAGAACATAAAAAGGTAGACATCTCCGGCCTAAAGATTGCCACACACCATGGATGCCACTACTGTAAAGTACACTACGATGACACACTATGTGGATACAGAAATCCAGAAATAATAGATAAAATATGTGAAGTCATGGATGCACCAGCACTCAAATGGTATGACCAGAAGCCACGACACTGTGGTGGTGGATTCAGGCAAAGATATTCCAACAGGGAATTATCATTAGATGCGACTGTTGACAAGTTTTTGAGTCTACACAAGGAAAAAATCGATGTACTACTTGTTATGTGTCCAAACTGCCAACTACAATTCGACAGATATGAACAGGTACTAGAAGAAAAAACGGGTGATAAACATTACTTCGCAGTACTCAACATAGCCCAGTTGGTGGCATTATACATGGGTGCAGACCCATACAAGGTGCTAGGTATACAAACTCACACAGTAAACCTTGAACCAATACTTGACAAGCTGAACATAGACTATGACCCAGAGGAGGACACATTACATGTCAGAAACTAATCGTGTGGGAGTATTCCTATGCCACTGTGGTGGAAACATCTCTGATAACGTTGACCTAGACAAAATAGAAG
>MUZZ01000109.1:24655-25493 GCA_003266075.1 Methanosphaera sp. rholeuAM74 | reverse complement strand
GACCGTGTAGTAATAGCTGCCTGTTCTAAGATTACCCATGGAAAAACCTTTCAGGAATACATCAAGCCATTAAATCCATACTTATATGAAATGCCTAATATAAGGGAGCAATGTTCATGGGTTACAGATGACAAAGAAGAATCAACACAGAAGGCCTTGTCACTTATCAATTCAAGCATAGAATCAGTTAAACACAACAAGCCATTAAAGAAGATACCTACAACAGTGAAAAATAGTGTACTGGTAATAGGTGCAGGAATATCTGGGATAACAGCAGCAAATTCACTTGCCAAACAGGGAATGAAGGTCACACTAATAGAAAAACGACCAGCAGTAGGTGGGGCAATGATACAGGTGGGTAAAGTCTTCACCCCGGGAAAGCTATCAGAAGACTGTGCAGCATGTCTGTTAAATCCAGTGATTGATGAGATGATTCATAATGATAACATAACCCTACTGACAAACACGGTACTTGAAAAGTCTAGCAGAAACTCTGGAAACTTTGACGTCATCCTACGTAAGAAGCCAGACTATGTTAATGCTGATACGTGTACGAGTTGTGGTAAGTGTACTGATGTGTGTCCGACATATGCACCAGATGAATGGAATGAAAACCTTAACAACAGAAAATCAATATACAAACCGTTTCCACAGGCAGTTCCGAACAATTACACCTTGGATGATGACTCATGTGTAAGGTGTGGCTTATGTACNNGGACATCAGAGGTTTGATACATCGAAAAGACCAGAATATGGACATGAGTTCTATGAGGATGTTCTAAGTCAGATGCAACTTGCACGTATTATGGGAGTTAATGGTCCAACTGGTGGACATCTA
>MUZZ01000109.1:13525-24577 GCA_003266075.1 Methanosphaera sp. rholeuAM74 | reverse complement strand
ATACATTCACATTACCCTGACTGTGAGGTAATAATATGCTATACAGATATAAGAACCCCTGGGGAATATGAAAAATATTATAAACATGTTCAAGACAATGGAGTCAAGTACATTAGAGGAAGACCTGGTGAAATATCCAGAGAGGATGATCACTTGATTGTGAGAGTTGAAGACACGCTCACAGGTAATAAGGAGGAAATCCCTACGGACTTGGTGGTGTTATCGGCAGCTCTCGAGGCATCTGAGGGTACAATGGATGCTGCTAGGATACTTGGCGTAGCACTTACGGAGGATAACTTTATTAAGGAGAAACATCCTAAGATGCAACCTGTAGCAACAGATATTGACGGAATATTTGTCTGTGGAACAGCACAGGGACCAAAAGATATAACTGATAGTATTATCCAGGCAAACACTGCATCAACCAAGATATCCGAACTTGTTAATGGTGGATTGGAAGTGGAACCATTCATTGCAACGGTTAATGTCAAGAAGTGTGTATTGTGTGGTGCTTGTATTGATAATTGTCGTTATCAGGCAATTACCAAGTACCATGATTCCATTCGTATTGGTCCGATTGCCTGTACTGGATGTGGTGACTGTATAATCTCATGTCCTCAGGAGGCAATTAGCATACAGGGTCAGAGTGATGACAAGTTAGAAGCAAGTATTAGGGGTATACTTAAGGATAAGTCATGTGATGAGAGGATTATAATAGCTTTCATTGATGATATTGGCAATGTCAGTGCTAATAATATGGGAATTAACAGGGTTAGCTGTCCATCTAGTGTACGTATAATTAATGTGCCATTTATTAATCGTGTGAAGTATAGGCACGTTAAGTATGCCCTGACCCATGGAGCAGATGGAGTATTTCTTGGCGAGTATCCCGACACACCTAAGCATGAAGATATAAGAGAAAACGTTATAGAAATGAAGAAGCACTTGGAAGATGATGGTATTAATCCGGACAGGTTGATAATTCATAGTGTTTTCATACCATACTTCAGGGGTATGGCAAATCAGTTTAAAGACTTCGATGAAATGTTAAAGACGATAACATAATTCTTTTTGGGGGAACATGCATTTATGGTGGTTTCTGAGGATTTATTTGTGGATTTGGTTGAGGATGTATTGGACAGACGTATTGTTGACAATCCATCCCAGATGGAGGCTGTTTTATCCAGTCTAGATGAAGACCAGTTCATTGTCGCTGGTCCGGGTAGTGGTAAGACTACTGTTCTTGTATTGAAGATTCTTAAGTACTTGGTTGTTGATGGTGTTGAGGCAGACTCTATTATGGTTACAACTTTCACTAAGAAGGCTGCACGTGAGATTAAAAGTAGGATTGATGGCTGGGCTGAGATGCTCAACGATACATCTTACGTGGACGTAAACCCTGATGGAATTGTCATTGGGACGCTTGACAGTATAGCTGAGGACTTGTTGTCCAAGAGGGAGGATTTTGAGGTTATAGATAACTTCGCTTCTTCTGCGATGATGATGCAGAGGTTGTTGTATGATGAAAGAAACAACGATAAACGTTTGAAGCAGTTTATCAAGGACATTGTCGGACATCATGCTAGTCTCAGCACGTCTGATATTAATAGTCAGATTAACTCTATACGGCAGAGGTTGTACTATGACATGGTGGATGTTGAAGCCATAA
Source organism: Methanosphaera sp. rholeuAM74 (assembly GCA_003266075.1). Lineage (GTDB taxonomy): Archaea > Methanobacteriota > Methanobacteria > Methanobacteriales > Methanobacteriaceae > Methanosphaera. The sequence continues at coordinate 22,908 of MUZZ01000109.1, read as the reverse complement.
GCCGTAATGCTAAGAGGGATGAGCTGGTATACACTATTATAGATGAGTATTCAGAGATGTTGTCTTCGAGGGGTATCTATGATTATCCATTCTTGGAGTACAAGTTTTCAGAGTTATTGAGTGATGAACCTTCATATTTTGATAAGCTGAGGGTTTTATTGGTTGATGAGTACCAGGATACCAATTATCTTCAAGAACAGATATACTTCAAAATAGCTGGTTATGTGAAGGCTAATAATGGTAACGTCACAGTAGTTGGCGATGATGACCAAGCACTATATAGGTTCAGAGGTGCAAATGTTAAACTGTTCACAGATTATACAACGAGAATCAAGAAAGCCCTANNACTTTACAAATGACTACATAACACTTGATGATACATACGTAAAATCAAGAAGCAAGAACAAGCCCCAAACCACAAAAACCAAGGTCACACCAGACGGATTACCAGTACTGGGAATGTTCAGAAACAACATAGAAGAACTCTCAACAGACCTATCAGACTTAATGTACAAACTGAAAATAAACAAAAACATAGAAATAACTAGAAACAACAAGACACTCAACATAACAACCAACAAAAAAAATCCATCAATAGCACTACTAACCAACTCACCCAAGGAGATAAGTGCATACAACAAGAAACGACTACCATACTATATAAGAGAATCAATACAATACAAAGACGAAGACATGCTAGTATTCAATCCCAGAGGACAAAACATAGAATCAACAGAGATAGTATCCCTAATATGTGGCTTGATACTAATATCCATAGACGAAAATGCCAAGTTCCAGAACACACTAGAAAACATCCCACCACTAACAGAGAAAACACTTAAACTATGGAGGAAAAAGGCAGAACTCTACATAGACGAAGAAAACATTACCTTCACACAAACACCCGACCAGATAAACCTACAAGAACTTGTCAACGACATAGTAAAACAGCTTGAACCACTCACAGAATCAAACAACGAAAACAAGATATACTGTGACATAATAACTGAAACAATAAAACAGACAAACAACGCAATAAGTACCGGTGGACTACTATCATCAAAACAGGTATTCTGGCACATACTAATACCAATAGCGACAGGAGCAGTAGAACTTGATGATGACATGTTCGACGTAGACTTGGAAGACAACATAAACATAATGTCAATACACCAGTCAAAGGGATTGGAATTTGACGTGGTAATAGTGGATGTGGGCTCGGACATATACAATAACCAGTCATCATCAGCCTTCAAACGATTTCCAAGAAATGGTGGAACAAGCTACAACATAGAAAACTATCTTAAAAGGTATTCAAGTGCAGATATTGATGATTCGAATACGATGGGCATAGATGAGGCATTCAACGATCTAATAAGAAAATATTACGTTGCATATACACGTTCAAAAACCATACTGATACTCGTGGGCTTAAGCAACATGAAAGACGGCTACAGGGGAGATTTCCAGAACAATATCAAAATAGAAAATGTGGCAACTGGCTGGTCTAGAGATAAAACGTGGCACTGGTATGGATTAGAAAACCTCACACACATATAAAAATAGATTAATAAATAGTTTGTACAATAAAAAGAGTAAAAAAAATAGTTTAATAAGAGGGAAGTATTATCCTCTGTATCTTTTTTCTCTTACTCCTCTTCCTTTCTTGTTTCCTTGTTTTTTGTATCCAGATTTAGGTCTGGTTCTTCTGTTAGTACCTTTAACTTTAGCCATAGATTATCCCCCCTTTGATGTTCATAAATAAAACATTATACACAAATCTAAAAATGATTTTGAAATATTTCCTTAACTTAAAACTACATTAAGCCTTCAACAAAATATGATATATAATTATATCTATAAAAACACTAATATATATTTTGTCATTGACAAGCATAAATGAGTCAGAACAGGAGTATAACACGAAAAAATCAACTTAACAAGTCCACATCACACAGTCCATGATACTTACTAGACCTATATTGCAAGTGTAAAATCACAACTAATACTTAAAATATATATAAAGATGAAAAAACACACTTAATACTATAAATTCAAATTGGATGTGAATACATTGAAATATAAAGTATTATGCCTAGTAGATGGTGAACACTACTTCCCAGTAACAAAATCAGCAATAGATAAACTGGAATCTGATGGATACAATGTAGAGATGCTACTATTTATTGGAGGAACAGAAAAACTGAGAGATACTAATGTTGAATCAATAAAGGAGTTTTTCGACAAGGAAGTAGCATTCGGAGAAGACCATAAAGTCATACCCCACGAACTGATAAGAAAATACATCAAACAATACGACGTAGACATAGTCATGGACTTATCAGACGAGCCAGTCGTAAACTACCAGAAAAGATTCCAGATAGCAACAACAGTAATACAGGAAAACGTAATATACAAGGGTGCAGACTTTGAATTCAAGCCACTAATAGAAGAAGACGTACTTGAAAACCCATCATACAAGATATTGGGAACTGGAAAACGCATAGGAAAAACCGCAGTATCAGCATACACAGCCAGACTGATAAACAAAGAAGACAAGTACACACCATGCATAGTGGCAATGGGAAGAGGAGGACCAGAAACACCGGAAGTGGTACGTGGAGATAAGATTAAGCTCACACCACAATACCTGATGGATCAATCCAACAAGGGCTACCATGCAGCATCAGACCACTGGGAGGACGCATTAATGAGTCGAGTAATGACCGTGGGATGCAGACGATGTGCAGGTGGAATGGCAGGACAGGTATACATAACAAACATGGTCGAAGGAGCAAGGATGACCAACGAACTAGGATGTAACCTGATAGCAATAGAGGGAAGTGGATCAGCAATACCACCAATAAAGACGGACAAACAAATAGTACTCGTAGGAGCAAACCAGCCAATAGAAACACTGACGGAGTACTTCGGACCATACAGGATAAAACTAGCAGATTTAATCATAATAACCATGTGTGACGAAGAAATATGTCCACAGGACAAACTGGACACACTAGTAGAGAAGATACATCAAATAAACCCAGAAGCAGATGTGGTGCCAACAATATTCAGACCACAACCAGTAGAAGACATAACCGGCAGAAACATCCTCTTTGCAACAACAGCACCAGAAACAGTACAGCCACTACTCAAAAAGTACCTAGAAGAAAACTTCAACTGCAACGTGGTAGACATATCATCAAACCTCTCCAACAGACCATTATTACAGGAGGACATAGAACGAAACATAGACAATATAGATACAATGCTAACAGAATTAAAGGCAGCCGCAGTAGATGTTGCAACAAAGGACGCACTAGAACGGCAACTAGAAGTAGTATACTGTGACAACATCCCAATAGCAGTAAACAACGAATATGATTTGGATAAGTCAATAATGAGGATAGTTCACGAGGCTGTCGATGAATAAAAACAAAACTAGAGGTAATATTATCTCCCCCCCATAACTAATCCATTTTAAAAATAAATTAAATTAGAAATTTTGAACAAAAAAAGAAGAAGATGGGATGTCAGGATTCAGACTTACAATCCCAACTAATAGTTTTTGACGGTTATATTAGCCTTTGACTGGTTATATCTGCTTGTTTTATATGTTACTACCTCTACCGTGTAGTTTCCCTTCCTGTATTTTGCTGGTAGAGTGTATGTGATGTTCAACTTTCCGTCCTCGGTGTAATACTGTGCTACTTTTGAGCCATTTTTAATGGTTTTACCGTTAAGTTTGATGGTACACCTGATACTATCAGTTACTGGCTCGTTATCACCCTCAAGTATGGATGCATCTATTGTCAGAGTTTCATTGTTCATCCTGACATCGTTAAACACTATTTCTGGAGTAACTACTGTTGGTGTGACTGTTATACTATATTTTGCCCTATCATATATGCTGTTGGTGTATGTTGCCGTGATGTTTACACCGACAGTGGAGTTAACAGTATAACTTAGTGTGGCAATTCCATCTACAACTAATGACTTAACAATAACATTATGTTCATCCCTTAAAACCTTACCATTAACCTTGTAGACAACGTATCCACCATCAATCATTCCATCCACACTAGTAACACTACTTTTAAGCATGGCTACTTCTCCAAGTTTAGCATAGTTTTCTTGTGTAAGTACAAGGTTAGCTTCTCTGGTTTTAACCTTAATAACAGCCTTAACACTATTTCTTGAACTATTATAGATATCATTTCCACTGTAGATTACTTTAACATCCTTATCTGCTACAAACCATGAAGTAGGTATAGTATAAGTAAACATTGCAACTCCATCCACAACTTCCACACTATCACTTAATGTAGCCTCATCGATAACAGCATTTCCATAGATGAATAACTGGATGCTACCACCATTTACTTTCTGATTGCCAGAATCTGCAACGTTAACAGTAATACTGGTCTGATCTCCTAGGTATGCTTCAACAGGTGCTACTGTTATGGTGGTGTTGAGCTTGTTTACGCTGAATGTTTTCGTGACAGCTACTGCTGGAGCATATCCCATGCTATCGTTTCCATCATAATTAATAGTGACTGATACATCCCCAACACTTTGTGGCGTGTATGTTATGTATACCATACCATTTTCATTGGTTGTGTTGGTTAGTACAGTTACATCATTGAATGTGAATGTCACGTCCTGGCTTGTGAGCGTGTTTTCATTGGCATCTGTTAGTTTCGCTGAGATAACAATACTTTGTCTAATACTTGCACTTTCTATATCGTCTACAGTCAACATTGTAGGCGTCGATTCTATTGTGAACTCTTGGGTGGCATTCACCATCCCATCTGCTTCTGCTGTAATTTTCAACACGTGGTCTTCGGTGTTATATAACTGACTTGTCAGGTCGAATGTGATGCTGTAGTATCCATCACCCATATTTGTAACAGCAGAGGTGTATGGCTGGTCGTTAACATAGAATTTAACGTAGTCATCTGTTGTCACGGCTTCGCCATCCAGTGTCACGTATGCTGCGACGGTCACAGGATTACCGTTAACAAATTCTGTCGACGTGTATACAGTATCGTCTATTGTTATTTCAATGTCTGGTAGAATGGTTATGTTTACTGTCTCTGAGTTGAAGTTCATGAAGCTCACATATACTTCTTGTTTGGGACAGTCATCCTCTTGTGTTGTGAATCCTATGTTGAAACTTCCATCATCACTCGTTATAGTGCTTGGTATGCTTCTTTGGCCAACATGAAGTACCACTTCACTACCGACCGGACAAGCCTCCCCATTAAATAGCAGTACGCCACTTATACTTACAGTTTCACCTATACCGTAGACGTCTTGTAGGCTATTTTTATCAATAGTTATTGTTGGCAGTATTACTTGGAAGTCTTCGTAAACTCCTTCTATTCTCGGATTTGAAGTTGTTGCACTAATATTGTGAGTTCCTTGATTGGCCGTGAAGTTAAAGTTTACCCTACCATTCGTCAGTTTAAAAGTTATTATTGAACCATTTATTTTTAATGTGGTTCCATTATCTTTTAGTATTACCGTTCCTGAAAGGGGGACTTCTCTTCTATGAGCGTAAACACTTCCATACACTGTTTCATTCACAAATGCAAATTCTTGGTTCAGGCTAACCTCTATTGTTCCTAAGAAGACGTCAACTGTGTAGTTGTCACTGTTCTTGTTTAGATATGATGCTGATATGTTGAAGTCATGAAGTTGAGTGATTTTATGGGAGTATGTGAAGGTGTTATCATCAAGTATTGATGTGGTTTTTGCTGTGTTGTCAATATTGATTGTTATTTGACTGCCTGGTGTGATGTAGTATGTCTGTCCACCAGCACTTATTTCAGGTTTTCCTGTTATGCTTATTATGTCGTTTTTATTGTAATCTATCTCAAATACGCTTGTATCTATCTTGAAGTCGATGGTTACATCGTTTACTTCACGTGTGATTGTGTTTGTCGTACCGAATGCGTCTCCTACTGCGTATATGTTTAGTGTGTCTAGTGTTGTTGGTGTGTATGTGATACCAGCTTTTAGATTGTCACATTGATAGGATTCTCCATTAACATATATTACACAGGAGGTTTCCATGTCATAGGATATGTTCAGTGGTACTGCGAGGTATACGTCCTGATTAACGCTTTCTTCTAGGTCAACGTTTGTTTGGCCGTCTTTTAGTATGTTGTCATTTGTTAATTCTTTTTTCATGTTATTTTTTGCCTTTGTCGGCTTATTATTATATGTATCTTCCATTATTTTATCTTCATTTACTGTACTTGTTGTCTGGACTTCTGTTGTGTGTGTGCTTTCTTGTATTGTTGTGTCGTTGTTGTCTGATGCACTTACAACTGTTATTCCAAGCATTGTTATCAGTACTAATGAGATCAATAGGAGTGTCTTCTTGTTTATCATCTAATTTTCATCTCACCTGTTTTTAACACATATTTATTTTCGTCATCTTCGCAGTCAATTGTTTTATTTTTGACGTGCTTTTCTAGTTTGTTTTATTCGTGGATACAAATATGTGATTCTAGTTTTGTTGTTTATATTATTTATTTCTACCTTTCATTTGTTATTCACCCACTATAATTCACTCGTTTTTTAAGACGTAACTTCATAATCCGGCGTGTTTAAACGGTTTTTCTTTTATCTTTTTATCAGCAGTCATACCATTAAGTATTTATATAACTTCAAACCTAGTCATAAAAGATACCTTTATTATATAGTAACTACAAACAATATAACTAGTTGGAAAAGAATAATTTTTATTTCAAAAAAATTATCATGATAACTTTCTATTAATTATCAAATTTTTTTATAATCAGTCTATGAAACACGCTTTTAGATTATTATTCATTAAATCTTTAATTAATCAGTCTTAAAATAGAATTTAAATAATAATATCTAAATTGGAGGATAATAAATATGGTACAGAATAACCAACAACCAGTAATCATCCTAGCAGATGGTTCAACAAGAACTGTTGGTAGTGAAGCTACAAAAAACAATATCATGGCAGCTAAAATATTATCCGAAGCACTCAAGACAACATTAGGTCCACGTGGAATGGATAAAATGTTGATAAACACTATCGGTGACGTAAAAATCACCAACGACGGTTACACGATTCTGAAAGAAACAGAACCAGAACATCCTGCAGCTAAAATGGTCGTAGACCTGGCTAAAAAACAGGGAGAAGTCAATGGTGATGGAACAACCACAGCCGTAGTGCTAGTCGGAGAAATATTAAAACAAGCCGAAGAATTATTGGAAAAAGGCATAGCAACAGCTACAATAGTCAAAGGTTTTGAAAGTGCTTTAAAGAAAGCTGTTCAAACAATGGAGAACATATCAATTCCAGCAAACAAGGAAGAACTAATTGACATAGCAGAAACATCCATGTCAGGAAAAGGATCATTTAGCAACATCAGGTCAATGGCAACAAAGATTGTCGAAGCACTACTCGAAGTTGAAGAAAACGGTGAAATAGACCGTGACATGATAAAAATCCGTAAAATACATGGAGAAGGTACAGAAGATACGGAAATAACTCAATCAGTAACGGTTGACAAGAACGTCGTAGAATCTGAAATGCCTAGGGATATAAGAAATGCGAAAATAGCATTACTACAATACCCAATAGATGCTAGAGAATTACAAAACCAAGCAAAAATTAAGTTAACAACACCTGGTGAATACCAAGCATACGTTGACAAAGAAGCACAAATGCTAGAAGAGGAAGTTCAAATACTAGTTGACTCTGGAGCAAACGTACTCTTCAACAACAAGAAAATTAGCGACCTAGGACAACACTATCTCACCAAAGCAGGAATAATGACAACCAAAAGGGTGAAATCAGGAGACCTTGAAAGACTATCAAAAGCCACAGGTGCAAACATAGTCAACAACATACGGGAACTAACCAGTGACGACCTAGGTGAAGCAGGACACGTATACGAGAAAATAGTATACGAAGACAGGGAATACATCTTCGTAGAGGAATGTAAAAACCCTGGAGTACTAAACATAATCGTCAGAGGAAGTACAAAACACATAACCGACCTCCTAGAACAAGCAGTAAACAATGCCATAGGCACAATAATCAAAGTCAGAGAAAACGACAAGGCACTACCTGGAGGAGGAGCAACAGACATGGCAGTATCCAAAGCCCTCAAAGCATATGCTAACGAGTTCACTGACAAACAACAGTTAGTAGTACAGGCATTTGCAAAGGCAATGGAACAACTACCAGCAGCTCTATCAACCAACGCTGGACTAAGCACAATTGACGTCATGACAGAACTAAAGGCAGCACAGAAAGAATCTACCAACATGGGAATCAACGTCCTAAAAGGCGAAGTATCCGATATGAAGGAAGATCAAGTTCTAGAAGCAGAATCCAACAAGATAGCAATACTCAAATCAGCAACCGAAGTAGCACTCGAAATCCTGCGTATCGACGATGTTTTAGCTTCCAAACCTGAAACACCTGTCGGTGGAGACATGCCTGGAACACCAAACCCATACCTGTAAACACGAACACTTACAGATGATGTCTGATTCGACATTATAATTGGGCAGGTATAAGTAAGATATCGATATAAATCATATCTTACATTTCTTAACTTATTTTTCTAAAACACTTATAATCCATAACTACTACTTTTTCAGATACACTTATTATCTATTATTAACAAATATTAAAATATAATCATTTAATTGATGGTAGGATTTTTTAAAATGTTAGAAGCAGTTGAATTAAAAAGAGAAGACTTTCCAAAGTATACACAGAGGATTCAAATGGACTCCTCAGATGTTATAGAACCAGTAAGTGACATAATAAGAAATGTCCGAGAAAATGGTGACAAAGCATTACACGAGTATACCCTGAAGTTTGATAAAGCAGACATTACAGAATTAAAAGTACCACCAGAGGTAATAAAAGAAAGCATCAAAAACATCGACCCAAAACTAAAAAGTGCCCTGGAACAAGCAGCAGAAAACATCGCAAAGTTTCACCAAGCACAAATACCATCCGACTGGACAATGACAGTCCGGGATGGAGTAACAGCAGGACAAGTAATACGTCCACTAAACAGCGTCGGATGCTACATACCCGGTGGAAGAGCAGCTTATCCATCCTCTATTTTAATGACTGTGATTCCTGCAAAAATAGCCGGCGTCAACGAGGTAATATGCTGCACACCACCAGACAAAAATGGAAACATAAGCGACGAAATACTCGCAGCAGCATACATCGCAGGTGCAACCCAAATCTACAAGGTAGGAGGAGCACAGGCAATAGCCGCAATGGCATACTCCACACAAAGCATTCCCGGAGTGGACAAAATCGTAGGCCCGGGAAACATATTCGTAGCAACAGCCAAGAAGCTGGT